>CAZJFI010000028.1:0-14088 GCA_964545265.1 uncultured Phocaeicola sp. | reverse complement strand
CGACAAAAATACGAAAAAAAGGGGAACTATTGATAACTTTGTTGACTTCCTATAAAACTTTTATTAGTTTTAAATAATGATAAAAAGTTTCTGTAGTAAAATTATACATTGTATTTTTGCAGACGTAAAATGAAAACTGTGTCCAGATGTCTGTAAATAAATTGATAATATTAATTGTTTCCTTGTTGGCCTTTACTTCGTGTGCCAGCGAATACCAGATTAATGGTAGCTCGTCGGTATCTCGTCTGGATGGAAAAATGTTGTTTGTAAAGGTGCCCCAAGGCGATAAGATGGTTAATGTGGATTCGGCAGAAGTGGTTCATGGATTATTCTCGATGAACGGATTGGTAGATTCTACATTCATTGCTTCGTTATACATGGACGATCAAAGCATCATGCCGTTTGTGATGGAGAAGGGGAATATTAAGATATTGATAGACAATGCTATTATTAAGGTAACCGGTACCCCACTGAACGATTGTCTGTATGAGTTTGTAGGAAAGAAGAATTCATTGGACGACCGTGCTTATGAAGTGGAACGCATGGAAAGCCGAATGATTATGGATGGCAAGCCAATGGAAGAAATCGAAGCGGAAATGATGAAGGAACGCGAGAAGATTTCGGAAGAGATGAACCAACTGGCCAAGGAATTCATTCAGGCCAACTATGAGAATGTGTTGGGTCCCGGTGTATTCCTTATGCTATGTAATAGTTTCCCTTATCCGGTACTCACTCCTGTAGTGGAAGAGATTGTGAATGAGGCTCCGGCATCTTTCCAGAACCACCCCATGATTAAGGAATACATGAAGGTGGCTCGTGAAAATATGGAAAAATTGAAGGAGATGGAATAATCAGCAGGTATGCAACTGGGCATCCATCCCGAGAAAGTTCATTATTGGTTGGGATTCATTACCTTCCCCTTGTACTCATCGGGCAAGGAAGCCTCAATCACCTGATAAGACGATTCGGCCAGATGCTTCAAGTTTTCAGGGCCTTGACAAGTGGGGTAGATGGGGTCGTGGATAATCAATGTAAGCGGATGCCAGCACAAGTATTTACCCGTGCGGGGAAAGATTTTGAAAGAACCGCTGATGGTGAGGGGCACAACCGGCAACTGAAGTTCGTCGGCCAGCATGAAGGCACCTTTCTTGAAATCGGCCATGTGACCGGTGAAGCTGCGCGATCCTTCGGGGAATACAACCAATGACATGCCATCTGTAAGGGTATGGCGGGCATGTTCAATGGTGGCCATAATCTTCTTCGGGCCCGACTTGTCAACAAAGATGTGTCCGGCCGATTCGCATGCCTTGCCTATGAAAGGATTCTTGCGAAGGCTCTTCTTCATCATCCACTTGAAATTTCGGTTCAGGAAACCATAAATCAGAAAGATGTCGAATGCACCCTGGTGATTGGCCACAAATACATAAGAGGTATGCTTGTGAACATTAGGGTTGCGGGTGACTTTGACAGGAAGCAACAAGACATAGCAGAACAGGCGCGACCAAATCTTACCCGGATAATAGCCCCATACATGTCCATTGCCCAACCAACAACCCACAATGGTGGTGAGGGCGGTAAGGATAGTCAATACCAACAAGATGGGCGCAACAAGAATCTGATAGATAATATAAAGTATCTTCATGGTACATATTTTTTATGGTGGCCAAATTTAATAATAAAAAACATTCGACTACCCCATAAGGTTGAGAAAAAAGTTGGCTGTTCCTTCAAATCAGAAAGATGGACCTATAAATAAGGATGAATAGAAAACCTATTCTTTTTCTAATGTGTACAAGGTAATCTCGGGCCAAAGCCGAACAACTTGGTTTGTCATCAAAACCAGGAAAAGAGAAACAATTGGAAAATCATTCTCATATCCGGCTGAATGTTAAGGCCTGTCCACGATAATTCTCGTCCACTTTTCCTTCCTGATATACCAAATGTCCATTGACAAAAGTCTTTTCTACTTTCGAATGGAAAGTTTGTCCAAGCATCGGGCTCCATCCACATTTGCTCATAATACACTCAGGGCTAACTGTCCAAAGGGTATCAGGATTTACAAGGACCATGTCTGCATAATAGCCCTTTCGGATAAATCCGCGTTTTTCAACTTGATATAAAGTAGCAGGTGCATGACACATCTTTTCTACTACTTGTTCCATGGTGAGTATTCCCTGATGCATCAATTCCATGACTGCTACTAAGGAGAATTGGATCATAGGCATACCCGATACAGCTTTCAAGGCTCCTCCTTGCTTTTCGGACAAAAGATGGGGAGCATGGTCGGTACCTATCACATCAATCAGATGGGTGCCGGTAGCTTTCCGTAAAGCATTGCGGTCGGCCTCAGACTTAATGGCGGGATTACATTTGATGCGTGCGCCCAAATGTTCATAATCCTTGTCGCAGAAGTACAGATGTGAAACACATACTTCGGCAGTAATCTTCTTCTCAGTCAACGGCTTGTCTTCCAATAGCTCCAATTCCTTGGAGGTGCTGATGTGCATGATATGAAGACGAGCACCGGTTTCCTTGGCTAATTTTACGGCTAAAGCTGATGATTCATAACAGGCTCTTTCATCGCGTATCAATGGATGATACTTGATGTCAAGATCTTCATCATACTTACCTTTATAGATGGCAATGTTCTCGTTGATGACATCTTGTGCTTCGCAATGGGTAGCAATCAGCATACCGGCATGAGCAAAGATATATTTCAAGGAATCCATGCGGTCTACCAACATGTTACCTGTACTGGAACCCATGAACAATTTGATACCACACACTCTTTTCTTGTCCAAATGCGCCAATACTCCTTCGTTGTCGTTTGTTGCTCCGAAATAGAAAGAATAGTTGGCCACACTCTTTTGGGCTGCATCGGCAAATTTATTATTCAGTGCTTCGATGGTGGTTGTTTGCGGATTGGTATTGGGCATATCCATGTAGCTGGTCACACCTCCCGCCACAGCCGCTATACTTTCTGTATGCATATCCGCCTTATGAGTCAGCCCTGGATCGCGGAAATGAACATGGTCGTCAATCACTCCAGGTATCAGATAATGGCCTTGTGCATCGATAATCTCGTCGCACACACCTGAAGGGAGTGCATCGGCTTCCAGAATTTCGTCAATAAGCTCATCGACAATAACTACCGATCCTTCGAATATTTTTCCTTCATTGACAATCTGTGCATTCTTTATCCATGTTCTTTTCATATACTTATGCTTTTTTTTGAGGGTATTTATGGAACCAGCTATGTACTTTCAATTGAATGACTCCCATAACTGCTTCGCCAAAGATACTGGTATTCATTTTAGAAGTTCCTAATTCGCGATTGATGAAGATAACAGGTACTTCGGCAATCTTGAATCCACACTTATAGGCTGTAAACTTCATCTCAATTTGGAAGGCATAACCTTTAAATCGGATCTTGTCCAAGTCGATGGTTTCCAATACTTCCCGGCGATAGCATTTGAAACCGGCTGTAGTATCGTGGATGGGGAGACCGGTTACAATGCGTACATATTTAGAAGCATAGTACGACATGAGTACACGTCCCATGGGCCAATTAACCACGTTTACTCCACTGACATATCGTGAACCGATGGCTACATCATATCCTTCTTCCGCACATTTCTTGTAAAGGCGAGGAAGGTCGTTCGGGTTATGGCTGAAGTCAGCATCCATTTCGAATACAAAATCATATTTATGCTCGATAGCCCATTTGAATCCAGTGATATAGGCTGTTCCTAATCCTAATTTCCCTTTACGTTCAATCATAAATAATCGCTCGGGGAATTCGGTTTGCAATCTCTTTACAATATCGGCTGTTCCATCCGGAGAATTATCTTCGATGATGAGAATATGGAAATATTTTTCGAGTGCAAATACAGCCCGAATGATATTCTCGATGTTTTCCTTTTCATTATAGGTAGGAATAATAATGATACTGTCTGAATTTTTCATGATATTATAGTATTAACGGATTCTTAACCCATTTATTTTAGTATGATTTATGGAATTACAAACAGATTGTACCTCTGTTTGGTTTTGTTCTATAGGCAAATCGGGTAAGGTGCCGGTGGTAATCAATGATAAGGTGTTCTTTAATAAGAATTCACGCTCATCGCCTAACGGATACCATTCACCCAAATAATTACGTTCGCTTAATTCGTATTGGGGAGTGAAGCCATCATGGTAATCACCCTCGTTGTCGGCATTGTAGACGTAAGCAACTACCGGCCACAAAACATAATTGAATCGTTCGTCTTTAAACGATTGCATGGCAACGTTCTTACCCTCTGTCTGTTCACCAATTAAAATGACATTCTCCTCACCCATGTATGGCTTAAGTCCATTGATAATAGCTTCTGAAGCGGAAGCGGTATACTGACTGGTGAGAATATAAATCTTGTTCAGATTTAAATTGGCATCTGCATATTCAGAGCCGAAAGCATAGTTGATTGCTTGAGGATTGGAAGTTTGGTTAAATTCCAATTTAATGAAGTCCTTACCCAATGCATGGTTAGGCGCAAGCAGGCTTCCCAAGACTTGGGCGCACGAAAGGAATCCACCCGGATTATAACGCAAATCAAGGATGAAAGCATCGGGATCTTGTGCCTTGAATTGGGCAAAGATTTGTTTCATCTGTTGGTGATACTCCGTTTCTGACCCTTCGTTTTGAGGACCGGTAGCAAATTCATTGTAAACCAGATAGGCTATTTTTTGATTATCCATTTGGTATACTGTATCTTTAACGAAGGGTGAAATTTCCATGGTAATGGAAGAACCGATGGATACCGTATCTACAGCTTCCCAAACTTGCTTTCCTTCTTCATTAATTACGATCTTGTCTCTTGCAAATGAGGCTGCTCCTCCATTAATCAGGGCCGTATAGTTATCTGTCGTAATTTGTTTTTTTTCGATGGTGGTCAACCAATCGCCGCGTTTGATTCCTGCTGCTTCGGCCGGTGAGCCAGGAAGCACATAAAGTATGCGTGCCATGGTATGTGTGGTTCCCTTTAAAGGGTCTCTCACCAACTCAAAATCCATGCCGTATGTAGAAGTACGGTTCAAATATAAAGCACGACTTTCAGTTTCCTCTGTATCTGTTGTTTCTTCCATATAGGAATATGAATCTCCTTTGCCATCCAATGCTTCTTTATAAAGCAGATTCTTGAAAAATGTAGCAGGTTGTGTGAAGTAATCGTCTTCATCTTCAATCAATGGCATGTGTTCACTCCAGAGATAATGCTCCTTCATGGTTTCTTCTATCCAGATACGGTCCTCAATGAGTGCATAGAATTCTCCTGTTCTGTCTTCACCACAAGAGGTAAGGCAAAGGAATGGAAGTATGTATAGTATATAACGTATTTGTTTCATCTTTTACTTTTGATTCATCATGCAAATGTAGGTATTTTCTGATGAAATATCATTCTTTTGGGTTGGGAATTATAACTAAAACACCTTATCATTTCATGAAAACAGTTAAAAAGATAAAAGTGATGAACCTTTTTGCCAACTTTCTTGTTTGCGAAAATAATAACCAATGAAATATCTTATGAAAGTATTACATTTTAAAACACCCCTTTGGATTGTCCTGATGAACATGTTTGGAGTATTGTTTGTATCTTCATGTGTCAATTATCCCCAAGAAACCTGGATTGTGAATGTTGCCGATATGAAATCGGATACAGAAGAGGAATGGAAATTGGAATATGATTATAAAGGAAGATTGGTCAGGTATGGTGAAACTACGCTCAGTTATGAAGGCAACCGGATTTCTGTAGGAAATATGGAGTGGAATTGTAAGAAAGAAAAACAATTTTCAGCAGTATTTTATCGTACGGATGGTGAAGTGGATAGAAGTGAATCTTATTGTTTGCTGGAGTCGAATGGAATAGGCTTGGAAGCTCATAAAGAAACAAATTATTATTGGGAAAAAGATACATTGTTTATGTATTCTCGTTATGAGAAGGTCAATGGAAATGCCTTGTTGCGTACTGTCAAGGTAAGCTATATATTTGATGAGGAGCATCGACTTGTAGAGATTATCAGCCGATATTATAATGAGTCAGGCGAAGAAGCATCTTCTTGCCATAGTTATTTGGATTATGACTCACCGATTTCTTTTGTATCGAATTTGAATTTAATGGCATATATAGCCGATCGTGAAGAATTGGATACATTCTTATTTTTGTTGTTGTATATGAATCAGGACTTTGAAACCAATATACTGCCCAACCAAATTCGTCATTGCGTAAATCGTGGTGAATCAACATACATAGCCGATTGCCTTTACCGGATGGTAGGCGAAAAACTTGTACGTATGGAAATTGTCAGCAAACAGATAGAACTCAAGGAACGTCTTGATTTTCAATATTATGAAGAATGACTTCATATTAGATGGTCTAATAAAATATATAAATCTTCTGTCGGGATGCCTGTATTGGATAGATGCTCCTTGTCCTCATTGAATAACTGGATAAATTCTGTATGACTTTTACATAAGTCATGTGCTTTTTGATAATGTGCTATTGCTTGTTGCATGTCATTAAGCGTCAAATGAACATGTCCGGCATTCAGCCAGTCTTGCTTGATTGGATGCTCTTCATGTAACAATAAGTTGTAGTATTTGAGGGCTTCTTCATTCTTGCCGGTACAGAAAGAACACCATGCTATGGCTCTTCTGGCTTGTATAGGATTCTTCTCTAAATATTCTACTTTATAAAATGTAGATAACGCATCCTCAAATCGATGCATTTTTACCAAACATTCACCTATTTGTTGGCTGATGGCCAAATTGTCAGGTTGTATTTTTTCTGCTTTTGAATAGTAAGCAAGTGCATTAGGATAATCCTTGACATATTTGTAACATTGAGCCAAATGTCTGATTGTCCAAATATGGTCGGCAGAAATAAGGTCGGCTTGTTTATATTGTTCAATCGCTTCCTGGTATTTCTTCTGCTTTTGTAGAATGTATCCAATCTTTTGGTGTAATTCTGCAGAAATCTCTCCTTTATCAAGTAGTTGATTAAAGAGGATTAAAGCGTCGGAATAATGTTCTTTGTGAAATAGGAAGTCACTTATTCCTTTGATGCTTTCTTCTGTTTGCAAAAGAGAACTCAATAGAGGATTTTCCCACAATTTGAATTGACTGGTAAAGATATCCACTTCTTGATTAGGGTGTTTGTTTACCCATACTTTGGAAAATCTATATAAGTCCTGAATATATTGTCGACTGATGTTTTTAGCTGCTTTAGGCCGATTAAGTGCTTGTTGGAGTTTGTTTTTCTGTTCGTCGTCCATCTCCATTTGTCCTATTATTTGCTTGAACGTTTGTTCTTTAGCCATTGTGGGCATGTTGGCCATCGTAAGACAGAAAGAATATCTGTCTGAATTACAATAAACATCAGATTGGAATATAACACCGAATGTATTTTGCCAATTGTTGCCCAACTCTTGTGCAATGGGTAATATTTCAATTTGGTTCATGTCAAATGGGTAGAACCAATGGGATATAGGGTTGAAGAATGGAAAATGTTTCATCGTTGAGAATGTGCTCATATAGATGTCAGCCCCTTCCAGTTGAAGGTTTTCCATTTCACGAATTTTATCGGTTACACCAGTCTTGTTCATCCATTCTTCCCATTCCGGATTGAAATCTTCTTCGTCTTTAGGAATGTCGAACCGTATGTTGTCTTCTTTCATCTGTGTAGCCTTCAAGATGCCGGGAATAATATCCTCATTCATCTTTTTGACTATTTTGGAAGTCTCCCTGGTCATGAGTAGCTGCATCTGTATGGTGAAGAGGTGATGGCTGAACTGCTCTCCTTCTTTTAAGAGGGAGAGCTGGGAAACAAGGTTGGGGTAGAGTTGTATCCTTTTTTCCAGACGATCAATTATAATAACCAATCCTACGAGGGCTCGTAGACTTACTTGTAAATCTTCATGTTGGCAGGCCTTTAATAAACATTGGAATTTTCGTTCGTCGAATAGATGTATCAAACTCATGGTTACAGCGCTCATTAATATGGCTTTATCGTTGGATGAAACTAATAATGAGTCTATTATTTGTTGCACTTCATGGGTGTCTGATTCATTCCAAAAAAGATGTGTCCATACTTTGTTGAACAATTCATTGATTGCTTTTTCGTGTTGTTGACATATCTTTTGTGTCTCAGCCTGTTGCTTTTCTTTCTCATTATAGAAGAGTTGGACAGTACTGATATCCTCTGTATATGATTCTAATTGTACCAATAATTCCGGATATGAATGAGCCGGTCGTTGATTGAAGATCCGTAAATTTTCAAAATAGGGCCCAGTTGCATGTGGCAATAAAAGGGATATATGCGTCCAATCGGTCAGTTCGTAAGCACTCCGAAGCATATGGTTATACATTTTTAGGCGGTTGGGATCTTGTATGCCTTTTCGGGCATATTGAAGCATGTAACCATAAGTCTCTTGTAATTCTTCAATACGATTTCTCAATTTCCAGTCGGGAACTTGCGTGCTGACGGCTTGAAGTTGAACCAATGCCTCCTTCAGTCGTTTATTGTCCAATAGATTATATATGTCCTTTATACCTTCGTGCATAGTGCTTTCTTTTGAATGAAGTGTGCAAATGTAGCGATTTTCTATCACAGTTTGAAGATTATTCTGTATTTTTGCACCAACTAAACAGTTTTATGGATATTTCAGAGTTACAACGCATCTATGCCGGGCATCCTAATGTTAAGGCCTTGGCGACACAATTGGAAAATACTTCTTTGAGGTCTATTTTCCTGGGAGGATTACATGCTTCAGCTTCATCTTTATTCCTTTCATCTGTTATAGATATTTCACCTCGAACTTTTGTCTTTATTCTTGGTGATGTGGAAGAAGCAGGGTATTTTTATCATGATTTGATTCAAATAAACGGAGAAAAGGATATTTTGTTTTTTCCTTCCTCGTATAGACGTGCCATTCGTTATGGTCAGAAAGATGCTGCTAATGAGATATTGCGTACAGAGGCTCTCAACCGTTTACAAAAACAAGAACCGGTTTGTATAGTGACCTATCCTGATGCCATAGCAGAAAAGGTGGTGTCACAAAAGGTGTTGACCGAAAAGACTATTACTTTAAGTATAGGTCAATGCATAGGTACAGATGTCTTGATGGATATGTTAGCAGAATGGGGATTTGAACAGGTGGATTATGTATATGAACCTGGTCAATATTCTCTTCGAGGCAGTATAGTCGATGTATATTCGTATGCTTCAGAATATCCATATCGTATTGATTTCTTTGGTGATGAGATAGATAGTATTCGTACATTTGAAGTTGAATCGCAACTGTCTAAAGAGAAAAAGGAAAGCATATCTATAGTTCCCGAATTAGCTTCTTTGCAAGGTGGTGAGTATGTATCTTTTTTCAGTTTCTTGAAAGAAGATGCGGTGATAGGTATGAAAGATTTCTTATGGATACGCGAACGAATAGATGCAGTACATGAAGAAACGGTTTCTAAACAAGCGTTGGAAGCAGCCGATGAAGAACAACGGGAAGAGTTGTTGCGAATGAGTAGCCGATTGATGGATGGAAGCTCTTTTACATCGGATGTATTGGCATTCAGACGATTGGAGTTTGGAAACAAACCAACTGGAAATCCCCAAGCTACACTTACATTTGATGTGGTAGCGCAGCCTATTTTTCACAAAAACTTCGATTTGGTTAGCTCCTCTTTAGGGGATTATGTGCACAAGGGATATACGCTTTATATTTGTACAGATAGTGAAAAACAAGCGAAACGTTTAAAAGATATTTTTGAAGAAAGGGGTGATGCGATTTCATTTACCTATGTAAATAAGACATTACATGAAGGTTTTACAGATAATTTGCTGAAAAAGTGTTTTTTTACCGATCATCAGATATTCGATCGTTTCCATAAATATAATCTTCGTAGTGAAAGAGCGCGAAGTGGAAAGGTAGCGCTTACACTCAAAGAACTCAGTCAGTTTGAACCGGGTGATTATGTGGTACACATCGATCATGGTATCGGTAAATTTGCAGGGTTGGTACGTCTCCCTAATGGAAATTCCACTCAAGAAGTCATTAAATTGGTCTATCAGAATGATGATGTGGTATTTGTGTCCATACATTCTTTGCATAAAATATCTAAATATAAGGGAAAAGAGGGTGAACCTCCACGCATCAATAAATTAGGAACAGGTGCGTGGGAGAAGATAAAAGAGCGTACCAAAACCAAGATTAAGGACATTGCTCGTGATCTTATCCGATTGTATTCCCAGCGTAAACAGGAGAAAGGATTTGCCTATTCGCCCGATAGTTTTATGCAACATGAGTTGGAAGCAAGTTTTTTGTATGAAGACACTCCCGATCAATCAAAAGCAACAGCTGATGTAAAGGCAGATATGGAGAGCCAGCGCCCGATGGATAGATTGGTATGTGGTGATGTGGGGTTTGGTAAGACTGAAGTAGCTATGCGTGCGGCTTTTAAGGCGGTAACCGATAATAAGCAGGTTGCTGTATTGGTACCCACTACCGTATTGGCTTACCAACATTTTCAAACATTCAGTGAACGTTTGAAGGATTTTCCTTGTAAGGTGGAATACTTGAGTAGAGCACGCACAGCCAAAGATACTACACGGATTATCAAAGAATTGGCCGATGGCACAATCAATATCATTATCGGTACTCATAAGCTGATAGGGAAGAGTGTGAAGTTTAAAGATCTTGGTCTACTTATCATTGATGAGGAACAGAAGTTTGGTGTTAGTGTGAAAGAAAAGTTACGCCAGCTTAAGGTGAATGTAGATACACTAACTCTTACAGCTACCCCCATTCCACGAACTCTGCAATTCTCGTTGATGGGGGCGCGTGACTTATCGGTTATCCAGACACCTCCGCCTAATCGTTATCCCATTCAGACAGAAGTGCATACTTTTAATGAGCAGATAATAACTGATGCCATTAATTTTGAGATGAGCCGTAATGGACAAGTATTCTTTGTAAATAATCGCATCCAAAATTTGGCAGAATTAAAGGCGCTCATTCTTCGCCATATTCCGGATTGTAGAGTGTGTATTGGACATGGACAGATGCAACCTGAAGAGTTGGAGAAGATTATTATGGATTTTGTAAATTACGATTATGATGTGTTGTTGGCTACTACTATCATTGAAAGTGGTATCGATATACCTAATGCCAATACAATTATCATTAATCAGGCTCAGAATTTTGGCTTGAGTGACCTTCATCAAATGCGTGGTCGAGTAGGACGAAGCAACCGTAAGGCATTCTGTTATTTGTTGGCACCACCTCTTCATGTACTGACTCCTGAAGCCAAGCGCCGATTGCAAGCCATAGAAAACTTTAGCGATTTAGGAAGCGGTATACATATTGCTATGCAAGATCTTGATATTCGTGGGGCAGGTAATATGTTGGGTGCAGAGCAGAGTGGTTTTATTGCAGATTTAGGTTACGAAACGTATCAGAAAATATTGGCCGAAGCGGTCAAGGAACTTAAAGAGGATGAATTCAGCCAACTTTATACCGAAGAACAGCAGATGGCAGGTGAGGAGAAGATTAGTGGTGAGGATTTTGTGAGTGAATGTTTGGTTGAAAGTGATTTGGAATTGCTTTTCCCGAATGAGTATATTCCAAGTAGTAGTGAGCGTATGTTGCTTTATCGTGAACTTGACGGGTTGGAACTCGATAAAGATGTACTCGATTTTAAAGCAAGACTTGAAGACCGTTTTGGAAAAGTACCGACCGAAGGGCAGGAGCTTCTACGCATTGTACCTCTTCGTAGGTTAGCTAAACGGTTAGGTGCCGAAAAAGTCGTACTCAAAGCAGGGCGTATGGTACTTTATTTTGTGAGTAATCCTGATAGCCCTTTCTATCAAAGCATGGCTTTTGGTAAAGTGATAGGATATATGGGAACTCATCCTCGTTATTGCAACCTTCGCGAGCAGAACGGGCGGAGAAGTATGGTTGTGAAAAATGTAGAGACAGTAGAAACTGCTGTAAGTATCCTTCAGGAAATAGTGAGCATGGAGAGCAAGTGACACGCATGTCGTTACTTTATTATAAAATATGTCACTCTGTCAGTCTTTTCCTTGTTTTTAATTCGAATATGAATGACAGAATTGGCAGGCATACTTTTTGTTCCATCATAAAAAATAATAGATGAATAATTAATAATAACATATAATCATGACTAAAGAAAAGAATCAACCTTTGGAAGAAGAATTGAAGTACGAAGAAGCAATGGAAGAAACAACCGAAGGCAAGGAAGAATGCCAACAGGAAAATATAGCCGAAGAACTGAGTGATGAAGAACGGATGGCAAAAGAATTGGAAGAAGCACAAAAAGAGGTAGAAGACTTGAAGGATAAACATTTGCGTTTGTCTGCCGAGTTTGACAACTACCGTAAACGTACGCTCAAGGAAAAGGCGGAATTGATAAAGAACGGTGCTGAAAAGACATTGGTAGCTATCCTTCCTATTTTAGACGATTTTGAACGTGCGTTGAAGAATATGGAAACTTCAGAAGAAACTAAGGCTATGCGTGAAGGTGTGGAGCTTATTTTTAATAAGTTCCATAAAGTGCTGAATCAAGAAGGGCTTCAAGTAATCGAAACCGAAGGAAAAGATTTCGATACAGATTGTTATGAAGCTATTGCATTGGTACCGGCTCCGTCGGAAGAGATGAAGGGAAAAATTTTGGATTGCGTACAAACCGGATATATGTTGAATGATAAAGTTATCCGCCATGCCAAGGTGGTAGTGGCTCAATAATGGAACTATGGCAACAAAAAGAGATTATTATGAAGTGCTGGGTGTAGAAAAGACAGCCAGCGAAGCCGAAATAAAGAAGGCCTATCGAAAATTGGCTATTCAGTATCATCCTGACAAGAATCCAGGTGATAAGGAAGCGGAAGAGAAGTTCAAGGAAGCTGCCGAAGCCTATAGTGTGCTTAGTGATAAGGATAAGCGTGCTCGTTATGACCAGTTTGGTCATGCTGGTATGGGTGGTGCTGCCGGTGGTGGTTTTAGCGACTTTGCAGATTTCGATTTGAATGATATTTTTAGTAGTGTATTCGGTCATGGCTTTTCAGGCTTTGGCGGATTTGGTGGCTTCGGAGGAGGTGGAGGCGGACGTACGCAACAGCGTAAGTTCCGTGGATCAGATCTTCGTGTAAAAGTGAAACTGAACTTAAAGGATATTTCTACTGGAGTTGAGAAGAAATTCAAGTTGAAGAAATACGTAGTATGTAACCATTGTCATGGTACTGGAGCCGAAGGCGATGGAGGAACCGAAACTTGTCCTACTTGTCATGGAACAGGTAGTGTAACCCGTACCCAACAGAGTATCTTTGGCATGATGCAGACCCAAAGTGTATGTCCACAATGTAATGGTGAAGGAAGAATCATCAAAAACAAATGTAAACATTGTTCGGGTGAGGGTATCGTTTATGGCGAAGAAGTAGTCGAAGTAAAAATTCCTGCAGGTGTAGCCGAAGGTATGCAACTCACTGTAGGTGGTAAAGGGAATGCAGGTAAGCACAATGGAGTATCAGGAGATTTGTTGGTGGTAATTGAAGAAGAGGCTCATCCTGATTTGATTCGTGACGAAAACGATTTGATTTATAATTTGCTTTTAAGTGTGCCGACTGCTGCTTTGGGTGGTACAGTCGAAATCCCCACTATTGACAGTAAAGTGAAAGTAAAAATAGAGCCTGGAACCCAACCCGGAAAGGTTCTTCGACTTCGTGGAAAGGGACTTCCAAGTGTAAATAGTTATGGGTATAGCAATGGTACAGGCGATTTATTGGTCAATGTTAGTGTTTACATTCCCGAAACTTTGAGCAAAGATGAAAAGCAGGCATTGGAAAAAATGCAGCATTCCGATAATTTTGAACCCAATCTGAGTATGAAGGAGAAAATCTTTAAGAAATTTAAGAATTTCTTCGATTAGTGAAATGAAAAAAATAACCTGCACAAAACTGATGCAGGTTATTTTTTTATACCTTACTTAGATAAGTATTCCTGTTTTTTTTATGTCGCAATAAAGCGGATTGTTCATGT
>CAZJFI010000027.1:0-14146 GCA_964545265.1 uncultured Phocaeicola sp. | reverse complement strand
AAGATAAATAAAAAAATGGAATGGGCTATGCAATCAAATCATTCTTTTGCATAGGCTAACATTATACAACAACTTTGCTGTTTAATTAGACAGCATCTCTTTTGAAAATTATTACCTGAAATTTGGTGATTAGGAGAAATATACTTACGTTTGTAAGTTCAATTAAGCAATCACTAAATTTAATCATAATGAAACATTTGTTTATTACGGCAGCTTGCGCAACTGCCCTGCTGAGCGGATGTGCTTCGGGTTCGAAGGACAATGCCAATCCGTTCTTGAGTGAATACACTACTCCTTTCCAAGTGCCTCCATTCGACAAGATTCAGATGGAACACTACAAACCCGCCTTCTTGCAAGGTATGGAAGAACAGGCTAAGGAAATTGAAGCCATCGTCAATAATCCTGAAGAAGCCACTTTTGAAAACACCATCGTGGCCCTCGACCAAAGTGGACGTTTGCTGAGTAAGGTAAGTTCAGTATTCTCGGGCTTGAATAGTGCTAACACCAATGATGAGATGCAGGCTTTGAGTCGCGAACTTTCTCCTCTCCTTTCCAAACACAGCGATGACATTAACATGAATGCTAAGTTGTTTGAACGTGTTAAGGCGGTATACAACCAGCGCGAAACATTGGGATTGGACAAGGAACAAGCCAAGTTATTGGAAGAAACTTACAAGGATTTTGAACGCAATGGCGCTAATCTGGATGCCGAAAGTCAAGCTAAACTTCGCGAACTGAATAGCGAAATCGCTATGCTTCAGCTCACCTTCGGACAAAACATGTTGGCCGAGACAAATGCTTACACTTTGTGGGTACAAAACGAAAAGGATTTGTCCGGACTTCCTGCCAACTTAATTGCATCGGCAGCCGAAGCCGCTAAGGGTTCGGGTAAGGAAATCGGTTGGGTGTTTACCCTTCATAATCCAAGCATCATGCCATTCTTGCAATATGCTGATAACCGCGACTTACGCGAACAAATCTTCAAGGCATACATCAACCGTGGTAATAACGGTAATGAAAATGATAACAATGAGGTAGTACGTAAACTGGTAAAGGCCCGTTTGGAAAAGGCCAAGCTGATGGGATACGAAGATTATGCATCGATGGCGCTCGACAACCGCATGGCCAAGACATCGGAAGCCGTATACAATTTGCTTGACCAAGTATGGGAACCGGCTATCGCCAAGGCTAAGGAAGAATTGGCTGACATTCAAGCCGAAATCAAGAAGGATGGCAAGAACTTTACCGCCGAAGGTTGGGATTGGCGTTACTATGCCGACCGTGCCAAGCGTGCCAAATTCAGCATGGACGAAAACGAAATCCGCCCTTATTTGCAATTGGAAAATGTGCGTAACGGTATGTTCCATTTGGCAAACAAATTGTATGGTGTAACCTTTACCGCTCTTGAAAACATGCCGCTTCCCCATCCTGAAGCCGAAGTATTTGAATGTAAAGATAAGGATGGTACTCACTTGGGCGTACTTTATCTGGATTATTTTCCACGTGCCAGCAAGCGTGGCGGTGCCTGGTGTGGAGGTTATCGTTCACAAACTTACAAAGATGGCAAGCGTGTAGCTCCGGTAGTGACCATTGTATGTAACTTTACCAAACCATCGGCCAACCAACCGGCTCTTCTTACTGCTGATGAGGCCGAAACGATGTTCCACGAATTTGGTCATGCTCTTCATAGCTTGTTCAGAGATGTACACTACTACGGTATTGGCGGTGTGCCTCGCGACTTTGTCGAACTTCCTTCACAAATCAACGAACACTGGGTATTCGAACCTGAAATGTTGAAGCAATATGCCAAGCATTATCAAACCGACGAAGTGATGCCTACCGAATTGGTAGAAAAATTGGATAAGAGCGGTAAGTATGGTCAAGGTTTTGCTACCGTTGAGTATGTAGCTGCTTCATTGCTTGATATGGATTTCCACGTATTGAAGGAAATTCCTGAAGACCTTGATGTGATGAAGTTTGAAGAAGAAACATTAGGTAAGCGTGGTTTGCTGAAGCAGATTCCTTCACGTTATCGCACTACTTATTTCAATCACACCATGGGTGGTGGATATACTGCCGGCTACTATAGCTATATGTGGGCCGAAGTACTTGATGCCGATGCATACGAAGCCTTTAAGGAAACCGGTGACATTTTCCATCCCGAAGTAGCCGACAAGTTCCGTAAGTATGTGCTTACTCCTGGTGGTATTGACGATGCTATGGATATGTACAAGAACTTCCGTGGTAAGGAACCAGGTATCGAACCTTTGTTGAAGAACCGCGGTTTGAAGTAATTTCCTTTCATGTCATTCTGAGCGTAGCGAAGAATGACATTTTTCTGTACGTGTCATAGGTCGGTTTGTCAGTATGGAAGATTTTACTTACCTTTACGCAAATTTAATCTGATACTAACCAATGAATAAGGAAAAACAACCGAAAGGACACCCGAAAGGGCTTTATCTGCTATTTGTGACTGAAATGTGGGAACGTTTCAGTTATTATGGAATGAGAGCGTTGTTCATGCTCTATATGACTCAAGCTTTGTTGTTGAATAAAGAGGCGGCTTCTGAAATTTACGGAAGCTACACCGGATTGGTTTATCTCACCCCGTTACTGGGTGGATACATATCCGACCGCTATTGGGGAAACCGCCGTTCTATTGTATGGGGAGCTGTAGTGATGGCCATCGGTCAGCTTTTATTGTTTCTTAGTGCTTGCTATTATCAACAAGTAGCTTTGGCTCAACCATTGATGATTGTTGGTTTGGGTGCTTTGATATTAGGTAATGGACTTTTCAAGCCAAACATATCAACCATGGTGGGAAGCCTTTATAATGAAACCGATACCCGTAAGGACTCCGCCTTCACCATCTTTTATATGGGTGTAAATGTAGGTGCTATGATTGCTCCTCTTTGGTGTGGATTAGTAGGGAATACAGGACATCCCGAAGACTTTAAGTGGGGATTCCTTTCATCGTGCATCGGTATGCTGATAGGTGCAACCGTATTCCAATTATTAAAGAACAGATATTTACGTACACCTGAGGGAGCACCTATAGGTATGCCGCCCGTTCTTGGTAATTCTATTAAAAATGAAAAGGATGAATCAACGATTTCTGCACCTGTATCATATCGGCGTATCGGTATAGCCGTGGTGTCCAGTATCATGTTAATATTCCTGTTTGCCATCAATTGGGAGTCTTTTAGTAATCCCTCCATCGGGATGTTTGAGGATGTGGATTGGATAGGAACCGTAATTTATGTTTGTGTGATTGTAGTTCCCATTTTTATCATAACCGATCCGTCGCTGACCCGTATTGAGCAAAAGCGCATTGGAGTGATTTACATTATTGCTTTCTTTGTAATTTTCTTTTGGGCGGCTTACGAGCAGGCAGGTGCTTCACTCACCTTCTTTGCTGATGAACAGACCGACCGCATGATAGGTAATTGGGAAATGCCGGCTGCTTACTTCCAGTCGTTCCCCGCCTTATTTGTTATTTTGTTGGCTCCTGTATTTGCTATGTTCTGGTCTTATTTAGGACGTAAGAAGATGGAACCCGCCTCGCCAGTTAAACAATCGTTGGGCTTATTATTCCTTTCGTTAGGATATTTGTTCATAGCTTTCGGCGTACGTGGCTTGGATCCGGGTGTAAAAGTGAGTATGATATGGCTTACAGGCTTGTATTTCATTCATACCATGGGTGAACTTTCGTTGGCTCCTATCGGCCTGTCTATGGTGTACAAGCTTTCTCCGGTTCGTTTTTCATCCCTATTGATGGGTGTATGGTATCTCAGTACTTCGGCCGCCAATAAACTGGCAGGATTGTTGAGCAGCTATTATCCAGAAGAAGGTGTAACTAAAAGCTTTTTGGGCTATCAAGTAGAAAACCTGTTCGATTTTTTCTTACTCTTTGTCTTTATGAGCGGGATTGCAGCTGTCATTTTATTCTTACTCTCTGGCAAACTAAAGAAAATGATGGAAGGGGTGGAATAAAAACAAAGGAAAAATAGAACACTTTAGACGGTCTATGAATCACAGTTAATTGCTGTTTATTTAGGAACTTTGCGGTAACTAAATAAACAGAAAAATGAATGCAAAAACATTAAAGACTATTAACTTTGAAGATCTCAAGGGCGATTCGCACTTGATAGAATATGTAGACGATAACATTATAATATTAGACAACGTAGACTATTTGGCATCCAAAACCATGATGCCATGCAGAATCAATTGCTTTATGATGGCTTTTTGCATTGACGGTGAAGTACCTATTGTCGTCAATAATAAAAGCCATCTTTTAAGCAAAGATAATTGTGTCATATTTTTTCCCAATACAATCATCCAACCTACGACATTCTACGGCTCATGCAATGTACGGATTATAGCCTTTTCCACTCAATTTACAAAGGGAATTGTCAGCATGAAAGAAGAAACTTGGAATTTAGGAGTTTATTTATACCATAATCCTATTCTACCTATTCAAAAAGAAAAGACATACAAGCTTTATCTCTATAAAGAACTGGCATTGACCAGCATCAACGGTAAGGAACATCCGTTTAGCAACGAAGCCAAAAGACATCTATTTTCGGCCATCTTTTGTGAATTATTAGCTGTTTTATACCAGCAGATACCTGAGCAGGATGATATTCCAAGCTTTCGTAATGACCGCTCAACCTACATATTCCGTAAGTTTGTAGAAAAAATAACTGCAGACGATGGCTCCCATCGTTCCGTATCCTATTATGCCGACATGCTTTGCTATTCACCCAAACACCTTAGCACTGTTGTCAAAAAAGTGAGTGGGAAAGCACCCCTGACCATCATCAATGAACATGCTATAGAACGTATCAAATTTCAACTGAAACATTCCGATTTAAGCATGAAAGAAATTGCCGATTTGTTCAACTTTGCCAATCCCTCTTTCTTTGGGAAATTTGTAAAACAACATTTGGGAATGTCACCACAGCAATATCGAAATTCAATGGAAGAAAAATGATTGAGTTTTTCCATGCAAGATGAAGGAAACTTCCAATTAAATGCCTACATTTGCAAGAAACTTGTAAATGTTATAACAATGGACAATAAAAAATATGATTATAGAGCCTATGTAAAAGAAGAAGTGAACAAGGCTAAAACAGAAACAGCTCTCAAGAACTGGAAACGGAATATTATCGGGATTGGAGTTTCGACCGTTATATTCCTTTCATTAATATTGGCCGTATTCTGTGGGGTGAAATTCTCAACCAATCTGCCAATGTTGGGCATCATCGTTTCTCTAACCGGAGTTTTCTTTTTCAGTCGGGAACTACGGATAATCCCAAAAGGCCAACTCATAGCGACAGGAGTTAAAACCGGCCTTTGTTGGCTGATGGGAATTACTTATGTCATACTGCACCAAGGACATTATGATGCCATGGACGGTGTATTGTTGATGGTACTCTTCGGGCTTCCTCTGCTCGATTTACCTAAAGTAATAAAGGCTTGGAAAGAAATGAAAAATTAAGATGAAGACTATTCTCCTTCCTCCCAACAAAGACCCTATGGGACAAGCCATAGCGGATTATTTCAATCATGGCAAAGCAGCTAAGTTGCGTGTCTTTTCCTCACAATTCGATGAAGACGAAATACCCGTTGACCAACTATTCCGGTCATACGACGAAATGCCTCCACTCGAACAAAAAGCCCTTCAGTTGGCCAAAGGAAAGATTCTTGATTGTGGAGCTGGAAGCGGTTGCCATGCCATTGCCTTACAAGCAATAGGAAAAGAGGTACAAGCTATTGATATCTCTCCACTATCGGTCGAAGTCATGCAAAAACGAGGAATTAAACAAGCGTTCCAAATCAACCTGTTTGACGAGCATTATCTTGAAAAGTTTGACACTATCCTGATGCTGATGAATGGATCGGGCATCATTGGCAAATTGGAAAACATGCCAGCCTTTTTTGCCAAAATGAAACAATTATTGAATCCTGATGGATGCATCTATATGGATTCCAGCGATCTTCGCTATCTGTTCGAGGATGAAGATGGTAGTTTATTGATTGATTTGGCCGGTGACTATTATGGAGAAATAGACTTCCAGATGCAATATAAACAAACGAAAGGCGATGATTTCGATTGGTTATACATCGACTTCCAAACACTCTCCCATTATGCAAGCGAAAACGGATTTACCGCCGAACTCATTGCAGAAGGAGAACATTACGATTATTTAGCTTGTTTAAAAATGAAATAAATAACCTGCATCAGTTCTGTCCGAAAAATGACAGAACTGATGCAGGTTATTATTTTCACGATACTAAAATATCCTCTACTTTTTGTTTGATTGATTCAAATTCATCCTTTAAACGAACCGGTTGTTTTTGCTTCATTTTGTCCCAAACTAAAGCAGCCGGGTTTATAAGCAAAGAAGAGTGTTGGAAATGCAAAGCCGGATATTCCTTGCGACCTTCAATAACCGTTACCCATGCCATTCCATCCATTTCGTTTTCAAGAATAGTTCCCAAAGCCAACCCAATATTTTCCCATACAGGTCGTTGATCAATTGGTAACTTGCCTCCATCAATCAATTTTTGAAGGCGTTCAATGTCCGATTCCTGTGAAGTAAAGTCCTTTGATAAATTTTTCTTAATGGTGGTAGATACCCAATCAAAAGCCTCATTTATTTCACCTATCTCAAGAATTCGAATAGGGATAATTTCTTGTTTGCGAAAATCATCCACTGTGCGTACCTTCAACGAACGGATAATTCCTTCGGCAGGTGTACGCTCTCCTCCTTTGGCAACCGTAAAAGAACATTCAAACGAAAACTCCCCTTTACCCGTTATCCAAATATGGGTGGTATACCAAGCTCCCTCTTCCTGAAAGGTTTCTGTGCTATATGCACAATCCCACTCTCCCACCTTGACAGCAACAGAGGTCGGATTTTCTTTCAGTTCATAAGCAATGCTTTGACGACCGTAATCCTTAGCTACATCTTTAAAAGCCGATATACGGAAATTGCCACACCACTTGTTTGGATTATAGAAAAGGAACGTACCTTCTGAATCTTCAAATTCGGACCAAGCAACCGGATATTCCAACGAAAACCAACCACCAGGAGAAATATACTTCATAAGCAATGGAATTATTTTACTGCAATACTTTCAATTTCCACCAAAGCGCCTTTAGGAAGTGCCTTTACAGCAAAAGCCGAACGTGCAGGGAAATCACCTTCAAAATAAGTAGCATATACACCGTTCATTTCAGCAAACAAGGACATATCAGCCAAAAAAACAGTTGTCTTTACAATATTGGCAGTGGTAAGTCCAGCCTCAGCCAATATACTTTTGATATTCTCAAAACATTGTGCTGTTTGTTCAGCTACACCACCTGGTGCAAATTCACCTGTAGCTGGATCTACTGGAAGTTGTCCTGATAAAAATACCATTCCGTTGGCTTCAATTGCCTGACTATAAGGACCAATGGCAGCCGGTGCCTTTTCTGTAAAAATCACTTTTTTCATTTTTCGATAGTGTTTAATAAGTTATTAATTCATTTTGGAAGCTAAATTAGTCGTTTTTTTAGAAATTATGCATAAAAAAATTAGAGTTTTTATGTGAATTTAGAAAAAAAGTTCTACTTTTGTACTTTGTAAGTCGAAGTTGTTCAAATAAACGCTTCACTGAGTTTCAAACAACTATCAATTTAACAAATCCTATAACAATCATTAAGAAAATAGAACCGGAAATTTAGTTCCCCTTTTGTTCTTAATAGTATAACAAGTAATTTTTCACTAACAAATATACTATATGTATAATATTATTCAATTGAACGACAAAAACTTGTCGGAACTGCAAGCCATTGCCAAAGAGTTGGGAATTAAGAAAGCAGAGTCTTACAAGAAAGAAGATTTGGTTTATCACATATTGGATGAACAAGCCATCGCCCAAGCCTCCAAAAAAGCTGCCAAGAATAACGATGTAAAAAATGAAAAGCAACCTCACAAGCGTACTCGTGTCAGTGTAAAGAAAGAAGGTGATAAAGTCTATACCGCAACGAAAGAAAAAGCAACCAAATTAGAAGCTGTAACTCCTCCACTTCCTGAAAAGACATCTCCTATCCATATAGAAGAAAAATCAGAGCTTCCAATTAACAATGAGAACAAGCAGGAAAAACAAGCTCCAATATTGGAAGAAAAGAACGAAGTAAAGAGTGAAATAAAGGCTGAAGTAAAAAAAGAAGAAAGCGCAACACCTAAGAAAAGAGGTCGCAAACCTGCTTCTAAAACCCAAAAAGCTATTGATACAGCAATAGACCATACTGAAAAAGTCGATACTCCTGTAGAAAAGAAAATCGAGCCACAGGAAACAACAACTCCAATACCGGAAATGAAGACCGTCATAGATGACAACATTGATTTCATTCCTATTGAAGATCTTCCTTCTGAAAAAATGGAATTGCCAAGCGAACTGATTGGTAAATTTGAAGCGACAAAAGGTGAAGCTGTACCAGTACAAGCACCTAAGTCACAACGTAATAAGAAACAAAAGAACCCTAAGAATAATCCAAGCAATAATATAGAAGAGCAACAAGATACAAACAATATTCCGGTTGCTACTCCAGAACAAGAACCACAACCGGTTCCTGAACGTAAACCCGTAGAAAAACCCTATGAGTTTGACGATGTCTTAATTGGTACTGGCGTACTCGAAATCATGCCTGATGGATATGGTTTCCTCCGTTCGTCGGATTATAACTACTTGTCTTCTCCCGACGATATTTATGTATCACAATCGCAAATCAAGCTCTTTGGATTGAAGACTGGTGATGTTGTTGAAGGTCCTATCCGTCCGCCAAAGGAAGGTGAAAAATATTTCCCATTGGTTAAGGTTGACAAGATCAATGGATTGTTACCGGGATTAGTACGTGACCGTGTTCCTTTTGACCACCTTACTCCCCTTTTCCCTGACGAAAAGTTCCAATTGTGCAAAGGTGATGCAAGCGATAATCTGTCGGCTCGTGTAGTAGACCTCTTCTCACCTATCGGTAAAGGTCAACGTGCATTGATTGTAGCTCAACCCAAAACCGGTAAGACTATCTTAATGAAAGATATAGCTAATGCTATTGCCGCCAATCATCCAGAAGCCTATATGATTATGCTTCTCATTGACGAACGTCCGGAAGAAGTTACCGATATGGCTCGAAGCGTTAAGGCAGAAGTCATTGCTTCTACATTTGATGAACCGGCCGAACGTCACGTAAAGATTGCGGGAATTGTATTGGAAAAGGCCAAGCGTATGGTTGAATGCGGACATGATGTGGTTATTTTCCTTGACTCCATCACTCGTTTGGCTCGTGCTTACAACACCGTATCACCGGCCTCCGGCAAAGTCCTTTCCGGTGGTGTGGATGCCAATGCATTGCACAAGCCGAAGCGTTTCTTTGGTGCAGCCCGTAATATAGAAGGTGGAGGTTCGCTCACCATCATTGCTACCGCCTTGATTGATACAGGTTCTAAAATGGATGAAGTAATCTTTGAAGAATTCAAGGGAACCGGTAACATGGAACTGCAGCTTGATCGCAACTTGAGCAACAAGCGTATCTTCCCAGCAGTTAACATCGTAGCATCAAGTACCCGTCGTGATGATTTGTTGCTCGACAAGACTACCCTCGACCGTATGTGGATTCTCCGCAAGTATTTGGCGGATATGAATCCGATAGAAGCGATGGATTTCTTGAAAGGTCAGTTGGAAAATACCAAGAACAACGATGAGTTCTTGATGAGCATGAATTCATAAAAACTCATAATATAAAAACAAGCGGATGTGTCAAAAACACATCCGCTTGTTTTTTAGGGGGATTAGAAAGGTAAATCGTCTTTTTCGTCACCTGCAGCAAAATCAACCGGTGCAGCACTTGGTGGAGGGAATGGAGCACCATCCATTGGAGCTGGTTGTTGGGCACCTGCACGTTCTACTTTCCATGCACGAATACTGTTAAACCAACGTCCTTGCCATTCGCGGGCATCAATATCAAAAGAAACGGTCAGTTCTTCGCCTGCCTGGATATTGAACTGATTAATCTTATCTTCTCCAAATACGTCAAAACACATTCTACGTGGGTATTGATCATGTGTCTCAATGACATATTCTTGTACTTTCCATGCGTTACCTGTTTTAGAAACGCCGCCTCTTGGTTCAAGTACGGCAATTACTTTTCCTGATAATTCCATATTTTTCGTGTTTTTAAGATTTTACTCTGCGAAAGTACGCTTTTCCTTTTTATCAAACTAATTTTTAAGCAACTTTTTATATTCCATATGCAAACTTTTTCTTAACTTTGGCAGATATTTAAAACGTTAAAAACAAGAATAAAAAAAATATATACGACTTATGAAATTCATTGTATCGAGTACTGGATTATTCAGTCATTTACAGGCTCTCAGCCGTGTTATCAATTCTAAGAATTCATTACCTATCCTTGATTGTTTCTTATTGGAACTGACCGATGGCACATTATCTATTACAGCTTCGGATAGCGAAACAACATTAACCACTTCGATGGAAGTAAACGAAAATGATGGCGATGGCCGTTTTGCTGTAGCTTCAAAAACTATTTTGGATGCATTGAAAGAGATTCCAGAACAACCATTGACATTCTCGGTCAATACCGATACAATGGAAATTGGTGTACAATATCAAAACGGTAAGTATAATTTAATGGGTCAAAATGCAGAAGAATATCCACAAACACCTGCTTTAGGTAGTAATGCGGTACATATAACCATCAGTGCACCTACCGTATTGGCCGGTATCAACCGTTCATTGTTTGCTACTGCCGATGACGAACTTCGTCCGGTTATGAACGGTATCTATTTTGACATCACTACCGAAGACATTACTTTTGTTGCTTCGGATGGTCACAAATTGGTTCGTAACAAGACCTATTCTGCTCATGGTGATGAAAAGGCAGCCTTTATTCTTCCTAAAAAGCCAGCTACTTTGTTAAAGAACCTGCTTCCGAGAGAACAAGGTGACGTACAAATTGACTTTGACGACCGTAATGCCGCATTTACATTAGAGAACTATACCATGACATGCCGATTGATTGAAGGACGTTATCCTAATTACAATTCGGTTATTCCACAAGGTAATCCTCACAAGGCAACTATCGACCGTCTGATGTTTATCAGTGCACTTCGCCGTGTTTCTGTATTCTCATCTGCAGCCAGCAGTTTAATCAAGTTACGCTTGGGAAGCAATCAAATTCAAATATCCGCTCAAGACATTGATTTCTCTACTTCGGCCGAAGAAACATTCATCTGCCAGTACGAAGGTAATCCAATGAGCATTGGATTCAAATCGACCTTCTTAATTGATATCTTGAATAATATTTCATCGCAAGAGGTAGTTATGGAATTGAACGATCCGTCACGTGCCGGTGTAGTAGTTCCTGTAGAGCAAGAAGAAAACGAAGACTTGCTCATGTTACTCATGCCGATGATGTTGAACGACTAATTATTTAGAAAACAAATGAAATTGAATTTAAAGAACCCGTTGGTTTTCTTCGATTTGGAAACAACGGGTACTAATATAAACTCTGACCGCATCGTAGAAATCTGTTACTTAAAGGTATATCCTAATGGTAATGAAGAGGCCAAGACCATGCGTATCAATCCGGAAATGCACATACCCGAACAAGCTTCGGCCGTTCATGGAATATATGATGAAGACGTAGCCGATTGCCCTACTTTCAAGGATGTAGCCCGCCGTATAGCGGCCGACATTGAAGGTTGTGACTTGGCCGGTTTTAATTCCAATCGTTTCGACATTCCTGTTTTGGCTGAAGAATTCCTTCGCGCCGGAGTGGATGTAGATTTAATGAAGCACAAGTTTGTCGATGTACAAGTTATCTACCACAAACTGGAGCAACGTACGCTTTCGGCCGCCTACAAATTCTATTGTGAAAAGAATTTGGAAGATGCACATACCGCCGAAGCCGATACACGTGCTACTTACGAAGTTTTGAAAGCTCAGTTGGACCGCTATCCCGATGTACTTGAGAATGACATCAAGTTCTTGTCAGAATATTCCAGCTTCAGCAAGAATGTAGACTTTGCAGGACGCATTGTATACGATGATAATGGCATAGAAGTATTTAATTTTGGCAAATACAAAGGAATACCGGTAGTTGAAGTCCTCCAAAGAGATCCAGGTTATTATAGTTGGATATTGAATGGCGACTTCACACTGAATACCAAGAATGTATTGACTAAAATAAGACTTCGTGGTACAGGAATGATTCGATAATTATGAAAGGAAAGAAAATAGTTTTAGGTATAACCGGAAGCATAGCCGCCTATAAAGCGGCTATACTCATAAGAGGCCTTATCAAGAAAGGTGCCGAAGTACAAGTGGTCATCACCCCTGCCGGAAAAGAATTCATTACTCCGATAACTTTGTCGGCATTGACCAGTAAACCTGTTGTCAGTGAATTCTTTGCCCAACGCGACGGTACTTGGAATAGTCATGTAGATTTAGGTTTATGGGCAGATGCTATGGTTATTGCTCCCGCTACAGCTTCCACTATTGGTAAGATGGCCAACGGAATAGCCGACAATATGTTGATTACTACCTATCTTTCGATGAAGGCTCCCGTCTTTGTAGCTCCAGCTATGGATTTGGATATGTTTGCCCATCCTTCTACACAGAAGAATCTGGATACACTCCGCTCCTATGGAAATCACATCATCGAACCGGGCGAAGGTGAATTGGCCAGTCATTTGGTAGGAAAAGGTAGAATGGAAGAGCCTGAAAAGATAATCGAAGTACTGGAAACCTTCTTCAACCAACATCAAGATTTAAAAGGTAAGAAAGTAATGATTACCGCCGGTCCTACTTACGAAAAAATAGATCCGGTTCGTTTTATTGGCAATTATTCTTCCGGAAAAATGGGATACGCCTTGGCCGAAGAATGTGCCAACCGAGGCGCAGAAGTTACTTTAGTTAGCGGTCCTGTGACTTTGCAAGCCCATCATCCTAATATCCATCGGGTAGATGTAGAAAGTGCCCAAAAAATGTATGAAGCTGCAAAAGAAGCATTTACAAATACCGATGCCGCTATTCTTTCTGCGGCTGTAGCCGATTTTACTCCCGATGTAGTAGCCGACCATAAAATCAAGCGTGAAAAAGACGATTTGATACTCCAACTGAAACCTACCCAAGACATAGCTGCCTCTTTAGGTAAAGAGAAGAAAAACGGACAAGTGATGGTTGGATTCGCTTTGGAGACAAACGATGAACAACAGAACGCTCAAGGAAAGCTCGAGCGCAAGAACTTTGATTTCATTGTGCTGAACTCCTTGAATGACAAGGGAGCCGGTTTCCGGGTAGATACCAATAAAATAACCATCATTGATAAAAAAGGTGCAACTCCTTACCCATTGAAAAACAAGACGGAAGTTGCAAGCGATATCATCGACAGGTTGGTAGAATGTTTCAAAAACAAATAAGTGTATGCTGCAATCCATTCATATACAAAACTATGCATTGATAGAAATGCTGGATATAGACTTCCATCCGGGTTTCTCTGTCATTACAGGTGAAACGGGTGCAGGTAAATCCATCATTTTAGGCGCCATAGGACTGTTGCTTGGACAAAGAGCCGACATCAAAGCCATTAAAAAAGATGCCAACAAATGTATAGTTGAAGCACATTTCAACATCGCTCCCTATCAATTGGAATCTTTCTTCGAAGAACATGAAATGGAATACGATGCTCAGGAATGTATTCTTCGCAGAGAATTGTATGCATCTGGTAAAAGTCGTGCCTTCATTAATGATACTCCCGCTTCATTGGCACAAATGAAAGAATTGGGCGAAAAGTTGGTCGATGTACATAGTCAGCATCAGAATTTGTTGCTCAACCACGAAGATTTTCAATTGAATGTTCTTGACATCCTGGCACGTAATGAAAAGGAATTAGCGGAATATAAGCAACTGTATGCCAACTATAAACAGACATGCAACCAACTGAATGAGTTGATAGACCAAGCGGAGAAAAGCCGTCAGGACGAAGACTATATTCGCTTCCAATTGAAACAATTGGATGAAGCGAATTTGCAAGAAGGGGAACAAACAGAACTGGAGCAGGAAGCCGAGACAT
>CAZJFI010000026.1:0-14197 GCA_964545265.1 uncultured Phocaeicola sp. | reverse complement strand
AGTTTTTGAGTTCGATAAGAACGTAAAGACCATAGACGATTTGAAACCCGGTATGGTATTGCCCGGTATTGTAACCAACATTACCAACTTTGGTTGTTTTGTAGATGTGGGCATCAAGGAAAACGGATTGGTACATGTATCGCAAATACGCCGAGAATTTATCAGCGATCCAACTACCGTAGTCAGTATCCATGAACATGTACAAGTAAAAGTTCTCAGCATTGATTATGAAAGGAAACGTATAAGTATGACCATGATATTAGATTAATATGATAACAGAAAGATACTATTGGTTCGTTTTTTATAAAGACCAGTTGCTAATGGTACAACAAGCCGATGGATACCACATTCCAATCGGCAAAGATGTACCGGTTAAAGTACCCGTTGGAAGTACCATGCACAACATAGGCGAACTGAACGGAATTCCTTGTAAAGCCTATGCCATCCACACTCCCATCTCCGGAGAAGAAGCGCCACTTCGCCAAATGATGGGCTTACGTGCTTCGTATGATGTTCTCCCTTTCGAGGAATACTACAAAGCAGGCAAGGCTTTTGAGATATTGAATTGGAATCAAAACACCCGATATTGTCCTGCATGCGGTGTACCTACCCATCAGATATCCGACACTGGCAAGAAATGCCCCGAATGCAGACAAGAATTTTATCCGCATATTTCCCCTGCTATCATTGTACGCATTACCAAGGGAGACAGTATACTGCTTGTCCATGCCCGTAATTTCAGAGGAACTTTCTACGGTTTGGTAGCCGGTTTTTTAGAAGCCGGTGAAACACTTGAAGAATGTGTACATAGAGAAGTAATGGAAGAAGTAGGACTCCGAATCAAGAATTTGAAGTATTTCGGTAGTCAACCTTGGCCATACCCCAGCGGTGTGATGATAGGTTTTACAGCCGAGTACGAAAGTGGTGATATCAAATTGCAAGAAGAAGAACTGAGTGCCGGAGCCTTTTATACCAAAAACAATCTCCCTGAAATCCCCCGCAAACTGAGTTTAGCGAGAAAACTGATTGATGATTGGTTGGAAAAAGAATAAGAATAACCGTTTACTTTATCAAAATTAATACGTACATTTGTAGTGACAAATCTTTGAAGCATGAAAGCATACGAACAAATAACGCCGGAAATGATACAAGAAGATATGCGGTATCTGCAATTGTTATCGCGCAACTTCCCCACCATTGCTGATGCCAGCAAGGAAATCATCAATTTGGAAGCCATACTGAACCTTCCCAAGGGAACAGAACATTTCTTGGCCGATCTTCACGGAGAATACGAAGCTTTCCAACATGTATTGAGGAATGCCTCGGGAGCCATTAAACGTAAAGTGAACGAAATTTTCGGAAACACATTAAGAGAAAACGAAAAGAAAGAACTCTGTACTTTAATCTATTATCCCGAGCAAAAACTGACATTGGTTAAGGAAGTAGAAAAGGACATAGACGATTGGTATGTTACTACCTTAAACCAATTGGTTATGGTATGCCGGAATGTATCTTCCAAATACACTCGTTCCAAAGTACAAAAGGCACTTCCCAAAAGTTTCTCGTACATCATTCAGGAGTTGTTGCATGAAAGTACCATGGACCCCAACAAACAAGCATATATCAATGTTATCATCAGCACCATCATTTCAACCCGTCGGGCCGATGATTTCATTGTAGCGCTTTGTAATTTGATCCAACGACTCACCATTGACACACTACACGTTTTAGGTGACATCTTCGACCGCGGTCCTGCCCCTCATAAAATTATGGATATTCTCTGCAATTACCACAAGCTCGATATCCAATGGGGAAACCACGATATTCTATGGATGGGAGCTGCATCGGGTAACACTTGCTGTATGGCCAATGTACTTCGTCTGGCTATGCGATATGGTAACATGGCAGTACTTGAAGACGGATATGGCATTAACTTATTGCCGCTGGCAACCTTTGCCATGGAAACCTATGCCAACGATCCTTGTACGCTCTTCGGACCTAAAGTGGAACATGGCGACGGTACTTTCAATGAAAAGACACTCCGCATGATGGCACAAATGCATAAGGCCATCAGTATTATCCAATTCAAGTTGGAAGCGGAAATCATCCAACGTCGTCCCGACTTTGGCATGGACGACCGCATGTTGTTACACCGCATCGATTTCGACAGAAATGTATTGATTCTTGACGGAGAAGAATACGAACTGAGAGATTCATTCCTCCCAACAGTAGATCCGAAAGATCCCTACAAGTTGACTCCCGAAGAACAAGAAATCATGGAGAAACTACATCATTCTTTCGTGAGCAGCGAAAAGTTGAAACAACACATGCATTGCCTCTTCCGCTATGGATGTATGTATACCATTACCAATTCCAATTTGCTTTTCCATGCTTCTGTTCCTCTCAATGAAGACGGCAGCCTCAAAGAAGTCATGATAGCAGGCAATCCTTATAAAGGCAAGCAGTTGTTGGAAAAAGTGGGCCATCTCACACGTACGGCTTTCTTTACCGAAGAAGAAAACGAAGATAAGAAATTTGCCCGCGACTATGTATGGTATCTGTGGTGCGGAAAAGATTCGCCCGTATTTGACAAGAATAAGATGGCAACCTTCGAACGCTATTTCCTGAAAGAAAAAGAACTGCATAAAGAAACTAAAGGTTATTATTATGCCCTGCGCAATGATGAAAAGATTTGCGACATGATTTTGGATGAATTTGGTGTAGTTGGCCCTTACCGGCACATCATCAACGGCCATGTACCCGTCAAGACCATCAAAGGTGAGAATCCCATCAAGAACAGCAAGATGATGCTTATAGACGGTGGTTTCTCCAAGGCCTATCATTCACAAACAGGTATTGCCGGTTATACATTGGTTTATCACTCCAGAGGATTCCAATTGATACAGCATGAACCTTTCACCTCCATGCAAAAAGCTATTGAAGAAGGACAGGACATCAAGTCGAGTACACAAATTGTAGAAATGAGTACCCAACGAATGATGGTGAAGGATACCGACAGAGGAAGGGAATTAAGCGCAAGAGTCAGTGATTTGAGAAAACTATTGACGGCTTATCGCATTGGTTTAATTAAAGAAAGATCTATCTGATAAATAGAAGAAAACGTCTTGAGAGTCACATAGAATCATCAAGACGTTTCTTTTTATAGGCAATATAAGTTATTTGATCAATTTATTGGTCGTTGAATCGGGAAAGACCACCGCAGGTTTGAAAGACTTGGCCTCTTCAAAATCCATCATTGCATACGACATGATAATGACAATATCTCCTACCTGAACTTTGCGGGCAGCTGCACCATTCAAACATATACATCCAGAACCACGTTCGCCTTTGATGATATATGTTTCAAAACGTTCGCCATTATTGTTATCTACAATGTGTACTTTTTCACCAGCTATCAAATTAGCTGCATCCATCAAATCTTCGTCAATGGTGATGCTTCCCATGTAGTTCAAATTTGCTTCGGTCACTCGTACACAATGCAACTTGGATTTAAGCACTTCAATCATCATAGACTTTACTTATATTTAATGTTATCAATCAAACGTACTTCACCACAATATACGGTAATGCATCCTACAATATAATCCGTATCTTCCCAACTTTCTACTTTCTGTAAAGTAAGTCCATCCACCATTTCAAAATACTCCAATTCCAATCCTTCGGCCTTGGCTATAGATTCTTCGACAAAAGTCTGAGTTTCGGCTACTGTATGTGTCATTGAAAAATCCACACTTGCGAAAAGTGTCTTCGATATATTCAAGGCCTGTTGGCGTTCTTCGGCCGACAAGCGAGCATTACGGCTACTCAATGCCAATCCATCTGATTCACGAACTATGGGACATCCCACAATTTGCAAGGGGAACTGCATCTGCTTTACCATCTCGCGGATAATGGCCAATTGCTGAAAATCCTTTTCACCGAAATAAGCCCGATGCGGTTCTACCATCATAAACAGTTTGCTTACAATCTGACAAACACCATTGAAGTGTCCTGGACGATATTTACCTTCCATTACCGTATCAAGTGGCGCATAGCTGAACTGACGTGTATCGGGTTCCGGATAAACTTCTTCTACCGATGGAGCAAATACGATATGAGCACCTTCTTTTTCCAACAACACACAATCGGCTTCCAAAGTACGTGGATATTTAATCAAGTCATTCTGGTCATTGAATTGAGTGGGATTTACAAAATCGCTAACCACTACCACATCATTTTCGGCAACGGCTCTTCTAACCAACGAAGCATGTCCTTCATGTAGAGCACCCATAGTAGGTACAAGACCTATTTGTTTACCCTCCTCACGCAACACATCAAGCTGAGCCTTAAGTTCTTTGACTGTTTGAATTAACTTCATTTTTCTTTTCTTTAAATAGAGTTTGATTCAGAAATCGGGTGCAAAATTAATCCATAATTCGGAGATTACGAAGAAAAAAGCAATTTAATCATCAAAAAACTACGTTTTATATAGTAAGAACCATCGTTTTACGCTTCTTAAAACGACGGTTAGCAAATAACAAACTTCTGATTATGAAAATCTTAACAATTCATAAGGATTAATTTAGGATGTTTTATTACCCTTCGCATCTATTTTTTTATTATCTTTGCAAATCGTTTAGAGTAGAAGAAAAAGAAAAAATGAAAGCAAACAAAGTATTATTTATTACTCAAGAGATTACACCGTACGTATCCGAGTCTGAATTGGCCAATATGGGAAGATATCTTCCGCAAGCCATCCAAGAAAAAGGCAAAGAAATCCGAACTTTTATGCCCAAATGGGGAAATGTGAATGAACGTCGCAATCAATTGCATGAAGTCATTCGCTTGTCGGGTATGAACTTGATTATAGATGATACCGACCATCCGTTGATTATCAAAGTGGCCTCCATCCAATCGGCCCGTATGCAGGTATATTTCATCGACAATGATGATTATTTCCAACAACGTTTGATGAAGACCGATGAAAACGGTGAAGAATATGCTGACAATGACGAACGTGCCATTTTCTATGCACGTGGTGTATTGGAAACAGTAAAGAAACTCCGTTGGTGTCCGGACATCATCCATTGTCAAGGTTGGATGAGTGCATTTGTACCCCTTTACATCAAGAAAGCTTATCAAGATGAACCTTCTTTTAGAGATTCCAAGATTGTTTTCTCTCTTTTCGGAGGCGACTTCAAGTCACAACTCAGTGAAAATATCGTGGATAAACTTTTGTTGAAAGGTATTGAAAAGAGCGATGTAGAAGGAATTATCAAGCCAAATGCCAATTTTGAAGATCTCTGTAAACTTGCCATTTCCTACTCTGATGGCGTGATACAGAATAGTGAACAAGTAAAGCCCGAAGTATTGGATTATGCCCGCAAAAAAGGTATTCCAGTACTTGAATACCAATCACCGGAGACATACGCTGAAGCATTTAATAATTTTTATGATGAGATTTGGTCTCAAGGCAAAGAAGAAATCGAAGAAGAAGAATTTTAAACCATTATGAAGATGAAGATGAGATACCTTTATGCTTTGTTGTTGGGCACACTTCTTTTCAGTTGTGACGATTCGACAACCGGCATTGGAGACAGTACGATAGCAGGAGGCGACTCTATCCCGGCGGGTGCGGCGATATATACTGCCACTACCCGTTCCATTCTTGCTGATTCTGTTTATGCAAGAACCAGTACAGCCTATTTAGGTAAATATACCGATCCGCAATTTGGTGAATTTACTGCTGATTTCATTGCCCAATTCAATTGTGGAGATGATTTCGAATTCCCTGAAACATTGCAAGAAGTAACTGGTATAACCCTTAGATTATATTATAGCACGCATTTCGGCGATTCGCTGAACGCCATGCGTTTGCAAGTGGATTCATTGGACACCATCATTCCTGAAGAAGAATTAAGCACATTCTACACCAGTGTAGATCCTAAGCAATATTATAATCCAAGTGCTCAACCTTTGGCTCGCAAAGCATTCTCGGCTAAAGGCATTTCTGCAGAAGATTCCACTTATACTTATTCGGATAGTTATGGATATACCCAAAGTTATACGAGCTATTGGCAAAACATCAAACTTCCCATCAGTTTGGGACAAATGATGTACGACAAGTATGTAGAGAATCGCAACAACTACAAAAACTCAGAGCAATTTATCAAGAATGTATTGAAAGGGTTCTATGTAAGTTGTACTCATGGCGATGGAACCATTCTTTATATCGACGATATGCAGTTGATTCTTAACTTCAACTACTTGACAGAAAGTTCTTCAGGAGAGGTTGACTCTTTGGCTTACGGTGGTACCGTATTTGCAGCAACCAAGGAAGTTATCCAAGCCAATCGTTTCCAGAATTCCGACCGTTTGAAGGAATTGGCTGAAGACCCTACATGTACTTATTTGAAGACTCCTGCAGGCATCTTTACAGAAGTAACCTTGCCCATCGAAGAAATTGCAGAAAGTCATTTAAGAGATACACTGAACGCTGTATCTATCACTTTTACCCGATACAATGAAAAGAACGAATCCAAGTACCAGATGGGCATTCCCGATTATTTACTCATGGTAAGAAAGAGCGACATGTACACCTTCTTTGAAAAGAACGAGTTGTACAATAATCAAACTTCTTTCCTTGCACAATATGTTGCTTCGGGTACCAGCGGAAATACTTATTCCTTTAATAACATTGCTGCTTTGGTTACTTATTGCATCAACGAAAAGAAGAGCGGTAAAAGCGATGAAGATTGGAACAAGGTAGTACTTATCCCTGTGAAAGTAGATATGGATGCATCAAGTACCATTACGGGCGTTAAGAGTAATTTGGACATGGAAAGTGCCAGTCTGAAGGGCGGTGAAAAAGACTTGATTAAGATGCAAGTACTTTATACCACTTTCTAACTGATTACATAAAAGAATAAAAGAAAGCGGTTGAACAATACAGTACAGCCGCTTTTACTATATATAAAAAGAAAGTGCCTGAAAAAAAATAAGTGGATGCGTATTTCAACACATCCACTTTTATCTTCTATTATTGTAGGATTAAATGCCCAATGATTTCTTAACAGCTTCAACCTTTTCTGCTGCTGCAGCATTGGCGCTGGCATAACACTTGGCACATCCCATTTCGCCCTTCACTTCTACATAAAACTTAATCTTTGGTTCTGTACCCGACGGACGAACAGAAATCTTGCTACCGTCTTCTGTGAAGTATTGGAGTACGTTGCTTGTTTCAGGCATATCGATATCAGTTACATTACCTTCGCCATCGGTTGCCTTCAAAGTCTTGTAGTCCTTAGCAAGGATAACCTTCGAACCACCAATTTCCTGAGGAGGATTAGCACGGAAGTTTTCCATCATAGCCTTAATTTCGTCGGCACCGCTCTTACCTGGCTTAGTTACACTGATAGCACATTCTTTAGAGAAACCATATTCCACATAAATTTCCATCAAGATGTCATACAATGTCTTGCCTTGGTCCTTCGCCCATGCACAGATTTCAGCCAACAAAGTACAAGCCGAAACAGCATCCTTATCGCGTACAAAGTCTTCGGCCAAGAAACCGTAGCTTTCTTCACCACCACCGATGTATTGCTTGATGCCTTCGTTCAAACGAATCTGACGTGCAATCCACTTGAAGCCGGTGTAGCAGTCGTACATTTCGATATTATTCTTGTCGGCTACAGCCTTAATCAATTCAGTAGTAACGATAGTCTTCACTACAAATTCATTGCCTTGCATCTTACCCATAGCGATACGGTTCTTGATGATGTAGTACAAGAAAATCAAACAAGTCTGGTTACCGTTTACCAATACCCATTCACCCTTGTCGTCCTTGCAAGCCATACCTACACGGTCAGCATCCGGGTCGGTTGCCATCACGATATCAGCATCAATGCTCTTGGCCAAATTGATAGCCATAGACAATGCTTCAGCATTTTCAGGGTTCGGAGAAATTACTGTGGGGAAGTCACCACTCTTCACCATTTGTTCGGGCACACAGTGTACGTTTTCAAAGCCCCATTGCTTCAATGCACGTGGAACCAACATCATACCAGTTCCGTGAATTGGAGTGAACACAATGCTTAAGTCTTTCTGACGCTTGATAACTTCCGGGTCAATAGAAATAGAGTGAACCTTGTCCAAGTATACGCTATCTACATCTTCGCCGATGATTTGGATAAGTTCCTTATTACCTTCGAACTTGATATCAGCAGCAGAGTTGATCTTGTTCACTTCGTCGATGATACCTTTATCGTGTGGAGCCAATACTTGTGCACCATCATCCCAATAAGCCTTGTAACCATTGTATTCCTTCGGGTTGTGCGAAGCAGTCAAGATAATACCGCTTTGGCATCCCAAATGTCGGATAGCAAATGACATTTCAGGAGTAGGACGCATATCGTCAAACAAATATACCTTAATGCCATTAGCAGAGAAAATATCAGCAGAGATTTCAGCAAACAAACGGCTGTTGTTACGGCAATCGTGGCCGATACATACAGAGATTTGTTCCAAATCCTTGAAGTTCTTGTTCAAATAGTTAGATAATCCTTGGGTAGCGGCACCTACAGTGTAGATATTCATGCGGTTGCTACCTACGCCCATAATACCGCGCAGACCGCCTGTACCGAATTCCAAGTCCTTATAGAAAGCCTCAATCAAGTCGGTCTTGTCGGGGTTTTCCAACATTCTTTTCACTTCCGCTTGAGTTTCAGCATCGTATGCCGGAGCAAGCCATTTATTGGCCTTCTCGGTTACCATTTTAATCAATTCTTCATTTTCCATAACAATATTTTTAAACAGGTTTATGATCTACTCTATACACATTTCACAAATGTAGATGAATTCTATTAAAAAACCTAATAATTTACGTAAAAATTACAGAAAGTTACTTGGCCGGTTCAAACACTTTGTAGCGGTCACCTGTAGCCTTCACCAGTTCCTTCAGGAATTCTTTGGGATAGCCCGGGCGTACCACAATGGCATTTCCTTCTGGGGTACGCATCAGTTTACCATCCTTGTCGGTCTTCTTTACTACGCCGTCATTATATTTCACAATCAGGTATTCGCCTAATTTCTTCCAGCTGTCTACAGAAGCTTGAGCAGTCATACAAGTATAGTTAGTCAAGAATTCCTTACCCTTGGCTTCATCATTAGCCAACATAGCGATTGCTGCTTGTTCAAGACCTGCCTGAGCAGCTTCGTAAGTATCTTCCAACTGGTTCTGCACCTTACGCATATCGTCAATCATCAAGCTATAACGAGGACGAATCATATCGGCTACCCAGTTGTAAATCCAGAAGGCTGAATCCCATGAGAATGTTACACAATCGGCCACTTCGCTGGTATAGCATGCCGGCAAACGATTGGTACAGCAATATACCGGAGCAAATACGGTCATGTTAGCATCATCGGTTCCAAACCACAATACACCACCCACTGCATCGGGCATATTCGCACGCATCTGGGCTACGAAAGTAAAGGCCGACTGCTGAGTAGAAATAGGACGTTCGTTGAAGTATTTCTGTCCATCCACTTCGAACGTCAACGGAGAAAGACGGTACGGCATTTGGAAAGCTGTAGCACCCATATCGTTAGTAATATCGAGCGGAGTATTTTCATAATGGTCACGCATAGCTTGTTGGATGTCACGTACAGATACCTTGTTGGTAGGCTTGATGTACAATGGCATAGGTTCCTTACTTTGACCTTGGATATAAGGCAAATAAGCGGTACCTATAGACTTGTTGAACATGTTATAGAAACTCCACACACGGGCTTCACAAGCACGCAAACCTCCAAAATCGAGCGGACAATAAGCATCAGCAAAACTGAAGTCCTTGTTCAATCCATCAAAATATCCCTTTTCACGAGCAAAAGAAATGACATCCGGTGAGTAGATGCAATTATCCTTGTCATTCAACGGGAACTGATGGATACGGCTCTGATTGGCATGAGCAGCAATACAATCGTCGGGAATACGAACAGCTACCCAAACAGCACCCTTTACACCAGGACCCTTGCCTATCATTTCCAGAATCCAAGCTTCGTTAGGGTCGGCAATAGAGAACGATTCACCACTACTGTAATAACCATATTCCTTTACCAAATCGGTCATAATCTTGATGGCTTCCTTGGCAGTACGTGAGCGTTGCAAGGTTACATAAATCAAGCTACCATAGTCCATAATACCGGTAGTGTCTACCAATTCTTCACGACCACCGAAAGTAGTTTCACCGATGGTTACCTGAAACTCGTTCATGTTACCAATCACATTATACGTTTGCTGGGCTTCCTTGATTTGTCCCAAATACTTGCCTGTATCCCATTCATGGATAGCTCGCATAGCCCCCTTGGGATGTACCGCTGCCGGATAATGATATAACTCACCGAACATACCATACGAGTCGGCCGAATAAGAAACCATGACCGAACCATCTTTCGATGCGGCCTTGCCCACAATGAAGTTGGTACAAGCCCATCCTTCGATAGCTGTAGCAACCAACATTGCCAATCCTAATACTATACTTTTTTTCATTTGTATATTGATTTAATAATTAATATTCTAAAATTTATATTGTTCCCTCGTTTCATTGCCACAATAATCCGTAACAACCACTTCCATTTCGTGGGCTACTCCCTTCTTCACCCGTTCAGGATGTTTCATCTTCAGTCGGGCATTCTTGGAACTGAAGGCAAACAAGGCAAACTTTCCGTCGATGTACACCTTGTAGCTCTTAATACCTGTCTCTGCATCCGATATGCGGAACTGGATGTCCCCCGTACGCCATTGCGGCTTGTTGAGCGGAACCACCTTCGGTCCTATTGTATCAATTGCCACCGTGTAAGTACCCAATTCGCGTATAGTAGTATGCATGAATCCATTTTCAAAGTATCCACCCATCGATGCCTTACGACCTTTCTTTTTCTGTACCACATAATACTTCGACATATCGGCCACCGGAAACTCATGTACACCTATCATCAGTTCGCAAGCTGCATGGAGGGGTACCGGTGCATCGTGCAACTGATATTCATACGATATAGCCGCCGAGTCTCTGGTCAACTGGTAGTTCAACTCCACATCCTCGTAGAGCATCCCTTCCGGTATGGTCAGTTGCAAACCCAAGTCCCACACCACATTCTTCCGGTTCCACTTCAAGAAGTTCTTTCCTTCCGGTTGCCAAGGTTCAATGGGTTGTTGCTTTCCTTTCACTACAAAAGAGTAGGTACGGCTGTTTCCGTACAAATCCTCCAACTCATAACGGAAGTGATAGTCACGTTCCTCGTCTATGGTTACCACTCCCCCCTTTTCATTCGCTTCCAACATCCGCCAACGATTACCGGGGAGTATCTGCGAGCGCATAAACCAACTACTTTTGGTTACATATTCTTCATAGTCCGTCCATGCATTTATCATGCGATTTTCATCGGGAAGGAAACCATTCACTGTACTACGGAATACCTCTACAGAATCTACATACAAGGTTACCGAACGAACTCCGTAATTGTTCGATGTGCCATCCATATAGTCGTATGCCTTGATGCCTGCCGCTATTTCTCCCCATGCCTCCAGTCGGTTATTCTTTCCGGCAAATGAAAAGGAGCGTTTCTTCTGCGAACCGTTCACCACCCCTTTTCCCCGTTGCGGATATAGCATGAAGTGTGTTGCTCTGGGGGGAGTCTTATCCTTCACCTTATCCATGTAGAACTGAAGCGGGTCAATGTATTCCCCCGTACCGGTCTTCCGTATTTCCATGTGCAGATGCGGACCGAAGGAATACCCCTCGTTACCGCTCCACGCAAACACCTCTCCTTGTGCAAAACGGAATCTATTCGGTTCAAACTCCATATCCACGGCAAAGGTTTCGTTTTCGTACTGATACGCTTCCACCACTTCGGCTATCTCGGGTGCAAACCTTATCAAATGTCCGTGTACAGAAGTATATCCATTATCGTGCACCATATATACCGCCTGTCCGTATCCTCCGGGAGTTACGGTTACACGACTCACATATCCGTCGGCTATATTACGGATAGGCTTCCCTACCGCACCTTGCGTCTTGAAATCCACACCACCATGAAAGTGGTTGGAACGCAATTCGCCGAAGTTTCCGCTCAGCAATAACGGGAAATCGAACGGAGAGGCAAAAGATACCGCCGGTTGTTCCTGCGCCGAAGCCCCCAACGCTACCATCACCAATACCGTTCCTATCCATTTATGTATATTCATTTTTCTTCTTCCATTCTTTTATGCTCAGTACACTTCACCACACCGATACTTGCTTCGTATAGCAGATACATAGGCAAAGCCACCAATGACAAAGTGAAAACATCCGATGTAGGAGTAATAATTGCTGCCACCACCAATATAATGACTATGGCATGGCGCCGATAAGTTTTCATAAATGCCGAAGTAAGGAAACCCAACTTTGCAAACAGCCAACTGAGTATAGGTATCTCGAACACAATACCCATCATCAGGCTCAGCATCATCAGCGTATCCACGTACGAAGTCAGTGTAATGGTGTTCTCCACCACCTCGCTCACCTGATAAGTAGCCAAGAAGCGGAATGTCAACGGGAATATCAGCAGATAACTCAAACATACCCCTGCCATAAAAAGCAGATAGCCCCAGCAAGTAACCCTTACCACGTACTTCCGTTCATTGGCATAAAGTGCGGGCGAAACAAATCTGAACAATTGATAAATAATATAAGGCGATGCCAGCAGAATACCCGCATAGCATGCCACCTTCATGTGTGTAATGAATTGTGAAGCCAGTTGAGTATTGATAAGCTTTACTTGAAAACCTTCTGCACCCAGCCATTGGTAAAGGATAAAATCCGTTTTTTGTGGAGCCAACACCACCCCAAACAATTCATCCTTGAAACAAAAGGCCACCACCATCAGCAACACCACTGCTCCAACCACACGAAACAACACCTTGCGGAGTTCTTCCAGATGATCCCAAAAAGTAAGAACCGGCTGTTCTTGCATTACTGCTTGTCTTCTTTCTTACCGTCCTTCACTTCTCCTTCAATTTCGTTCATGCCGTCCTTGAAGCTCTTCACCCCTTTACCCAGACCTTTCATCAGTTCGGGAATTTTCTTTCCTCCGAAGAAAAGAAGTACCACCAAAGCGATGAGCAATATTTCCTGCATTCCCAAACCTAAAAACAATAATGTAGTATTCATAAGTTTACTTTTCCTAATTTCATTTGCCTACAAAAATAAGCAGAATCTGTTACAGTGACAAATGTTTCTATGGAATAAAAAAAGCGCATCGCCTGTTTTTTTGCGACACGCCTTATTATTCATGCTTTTATTTATACCACACATCAATTGGCCGGTGCCCACTTGCAACGCACAGGCGACACGATGGCTCCTTCTTCCTTCAGTTGCTTCATTGCCTTTTCCACTTCCTTCTTGTCAAGACCGCTAAGTTCTGCAATCTTACCTGCGTTGAGCGGAGTTCCCGCTTCCTTCATTGTAGCCAATACTTTTTCTTTTGCTTCCATAATCTTTGTTTTTATGAGTTATTGTTTCTATTCTTTTGGTATTGCAAAGATAACAAACAAACTCCTGTTTTTCCTAATGAAAGGCGATAGAATATTTTTATGAGGGGATAGATGGAATTAATAATTCCCTTACGCCACAACTATCGTATTGTGCAACTTATCCACACAATCACGGATGCAGACGAAGTGCTGTCCGATGGTTTCTATCCAGTCATAACCATTCAGCGGCGGCTCGTTGATTAAGGTGCTCCGCTCGATATCTCCATCCTGACATACATACGTAATGATGGCTTTCAAGTATTCCTCCTGCTCGGCATTCAGTACATGACCGCTTAGAAACTCCGAAAACTTCTGTACGGCCACAGTATGTAAACTCTGTTCTTTCTTATCCATCTTAATCATGGTTTACTTCTGATCGCTATGTAACTTGAAGGTCGAAATAACGAAGAAAACGGTGTGTAAATACACAAAAAATGTATCTGTGTGAAATTCCATACTTTGCCTTCAAGCAATCGGCATACAGGTCGGCCAAGTGCTCGTGGTTTTTCAGGTAATCGAAGTTTTTCATATCATAGTTGTTTTATGGACGTTCGGCGTATAAGCTGATTTAACCAAACATCCTATTCAATTCCGAAGAAAGGAAATCACGGATATACACATGTTCCA
>CAZJFI010000025.1:0-14364 GCA_964545265.1 uncultured Phocaeicola sp. | reverse complement strand
ATGGTGGATATAACAATACATACGGTTATAATGTACGCGGGTGGTTGACAAACATTGGTGGAAACAACTTTATGCAGAGCCTTACTTATAACAACGGTACAACCGGATTCAATGGTAACATCACTGCTATGAGCTGGACAGCCAATGGCAGCAGCTACAGCTTTACCTATGATGGCATGAACCGTATGCTGAATGCCACCCATGGAACCGGTGCTTACACCGAAAAGGTGACAAGCTATGACAAGAACGGGAACATCCTTGCATTGCAACGTTATGGGAACGGACTGATTGACAATCTGGCCTACACTTACAACGGGAACCGGCTTACTCAGGTAGAGGATGCAACGGGTAATGCGTCCGGTTTCAAGAACGGTGCAAGCCAGGCAAATGAGTATACTTACGACAATAACGGGAATTTAACAAAAGATAGCAATAAAGGTATTGCAAGTATTACCTATAATTCACTAAATTTGCCCAAGAAGATTACGTATTCCGATGGCGGCAGTGTTACCTATCTGTATGGAGCCGACGGTAAGAAATACCGTACAATACATGTAATCGGTGGTGTAACTACAACAACGGAATATATAGGCAATTTGGTTTATGTAAACAATACACCTCAGAAGATGCTGACAGAAGTTGGATATATGGATTTGACGGACAATACCTACTATTATTACCAGAAAGACCATCAAGGTAATAACCGAGTAGTCATCAACGGTAGTGGTACAGTGGTGGAAACCAACCATTACTATCCGTTCGGTGGTGTGTTTGCTTCATCCAGCGTACAGCCTTATAAATATAACGGCAAGGAACTGGATACTAAAGCTGGCTTGAACTGGTATGATTATGGTGCACGCCACTACGATCCTGCCATCAGTCGGTTCACTACCATGGACCCATTGGCGGAGAAGTATTATTCCACATCACCGTATGCGTATTGCTTGAATAATCCGGTGAAGTATGTGGATCCGACAGGAACATTCGTCAGTCCTTATTTTGATTATGAAGGTAATTTTTTGGGAGTAGATGAACAAGGATTTGCAGGGCAAATAAAGATTACAACTCCAATACAATTCGCTTCTATGCAATCAACAGGAAACTTTAATACAGGAGCTGCCTTCGATTTGCAAGAAACAGTCTTATCAGCAAATGCCATGAGTAATATTTATACTAAAGTATTAATGGAGAAAGGATATGATATTAATTTATTGGAGGGTAATGCCGTTTCTGTAATTGGTGATTTAGGTGATACTTTTAATAATCCAAGTCCTAATGTTAGATATGTTTCAACTAAAGGAAGTTCTATAAAGGAAACATTTACTATATCAGTTAACAACTCTGAACAATCTGTTAGAGAAGAACTTAATACAGTAGAAAATATTCAAAGTGGATTAGGAGACCATGAATTTATTGGTCATGGAGTTAATAAACAAGGAGATTATAACAAAACTCATTCAAAAGTATATGAATATCAAATGTCACAGCCCGTATATGAAAAGACTACAGATGTGTTTAAGAAACATATGGAATATAATGCCAGTATTTATATTGGCAGGTAGTCTAAATGCATGTTCCTATCATCTAAATAAGAATAACGACTGTAATAATATTGATTGCTATTTGCATGATTGTTTTATCCGATTAAATAAAGGACAAAAAGTAATGCCTCAATATTTATTCTTGAATTGTAATATAAAAAATTATACAAAAGATACTTTAATATGGCATTATTTAGGATTTAACAAAGGATTATTTGGAGAACTATCTGAAGAATACTCCAGTAAAGCATTTCTTAGGTTAAAGACAAAGGATTCATTACGTCTGTTTCAAGAATGTTATGAGCCAAAGGAATTTACAATAATTAGTCCGCATGATTCATTACAAATACTTTTATCTTTGGATGATTTCTGGAATAATTCCAATGATGATTTAAAGGATAAATTTGATAGTATAGAATCTCTTATAGAGGATCTAGTCTATTACACAAAAGATACTTCTTTTGTGTTTTATAAATCTTCTGATTATAAATATTCCATTTTCGAGTCGGAAAGTTTTGAAGAAGGTGAAGGAAGTAAAACAACTATTCCTTATGAAGAATTACAACGTTTTCTGAAATAGGAAAGTGGATTCGGCATTTTAAATGCAATTAGCTATTTAGGAAAAACTCCTTGGCACTTTTGTCAAGGGGTTTATCGGATGGTTACAATAATATAAGATAGGCTTCGCTTCAGAAATGCCCAAACAAATTTGGTATTCCGTTCAGCTTGCACTATCTTTGCCCTATCCCATTATGGGAGGCATTTAAGATTGCAGCTATGGATTATCAACAGATACTGGAACATATTTATCAGGCTATACAGCCTTATGCCAAGGAAGGGAAGCAGGCGGATTATATTCCTGCATTGGCTCAGGTGAATCCCGATCAGTTTGGAATGTGTATACATACCGTATACGGAGAAATCTATTCCATCGAGCAGGCGGATACCCGCTTCTCCATCCAGAGTATATCGAAGGTGTTTGCACTGGCCATGTGTCTGTCCTTACAGGGAGACGAACTCTGGAAACGGGTGGGGAAGGAACCGTCGGGCACTGCTTTCAATTCCTTAATTCAGTTGGAAGTGGAGAAGGGAATCCCCCGGAATCCATTCATCAATGCAGGAGCCATTGTACTGACAGACATTCTGATAAAGCATCTGGAACATCCCGAAGAGGAGTTCCTGGCCTTTGTGCGTGCCATTGCGGGGGACGATACCTTGGAATACAACGAGGAGGTGGCCCGCTCTGAACGGGAGAACGGATACCTGAATGCGGCCATTGCTAATTTGTTGAAGTATCATGGTACGATAGAGAACGACATCGAGCGTGTGCTTCATTTCTACTTCCTGATGTGCTCCATCGAAATGAGTTGCCGGGAATTGTCGAGGGCTTTCATGGTGTTTGCCAACCATCGGAAGAAGTTCGATTACGAAGGCATTACGCTCACTTCCTCACAGGTAAAACGCATCAATGCCATTATGCAGACTTGTGGTTTTTATGATGAAGCCGGTGAATTTTCTTATTTGGTGGGGCTTCCCGGTAAGAGTGGAGTAGGAGGAGGCATAGTGGCCATTTATCCGTTGCAATACTCTGTTGCCGTATGGAGCCCGAGGCTGAATACCAAGGGCAATTCGGTGATGGGCATCAAGGCTTTGGAACTGTTTACCACCGAAACAAAAGAATCCATATTCTGATACCCGAAGAAAAAGCGCTTGATATGCGTTAATTTCCGCCAAAAAGAACCATAAAGTCAATAAATTTGTTTACGTTTGCATAAACGTTTACACTGATGGAAAATCAAGACCCCGATATACTTCCCAAGAAACGGAAAAGCAGATGGTGGGTGTGGCTGATAGCTTCGCCGTTCCTCCTTTTTGCCTTGCTTTGTGTGTTGCTTTATCTGCCACCCGTTCAGAACTTTGTGGTCGATAAGGTGGCTGCTGTGGCTTCCGACGCTACCGGATTGAACATTTCGGTGGGGAGAATCACCCTTTCCTTTCCGCTTGATTTGGTGGTGAAAGACGTACAGGCTGTCAATCCGGAAAAGGGAGATACCTTGCTCAGACTGAGACGTCTGGAGGTGAGCGTGCAGATGCTGCCGTTACTGAAAAAGGAAATTGAGATAGACGGTATTGGCATAGAGGGAGCGGATGTACATACGGGTGACTTTATAGACGGGATGGGAATTGACGGACACCTTGGGGAATTGTTTCTGGAAAGCCATGGGGTGATGTTCGATCCTGAAAAGGCGGTGGTAAACGAATTCTCCATCAAGGATACCGATTTGGAAATTTGTCTGACCGATACCACAGAAACGACCGATACCACCACTACCGATACGCTCTATTGGAAGATTGATTTGCGTAAGATAGCATTGGAAAATGTAAGTGTGGGTCTGAAGATGCCTCACGATAGCTTGGATGTACGGGTGGCTTTGGCTTCGTCTACCTTGAAGAACGGATACATAGACTTGCATGAATCATCGTATGCCGTACGCTCGTTCGATATACAGGAAGGGGTGTTTGTGATGGACAGCACCCTGAACTTGCAGAGCATTGACTTGTTGGTGGATTCGGTATATTATTGCGATAGGGATATCCGTGCTACGGTGAGCCGCTTTGATTTGGCCGAAAAGAATACGGGCTTGGAAGTACTTTCTACTTATGCCAAGGTGGTAGCCGACAAGCATCAGATTCGGATTCCTGCCCTGAATATGCGTACGGTCTCTTCTACCCTGAAGGCAGATGCTTCTCTTGATTGGGATTTGCTGGAAATGAAACCCTCGTCGGCAGTCTCTGCTACTTTGAAAGCCGATATAGGTAAACGGGATGTGGCGCTGATGACGGGTACTCTGCTCGATTCTACCTTCATAAAGCACTATCCCGATGCACCTTTGCAACTACGGGCCGAGATGGAAGGGGATTTGAACCATCTGCAGCTACACACTTTGTCGGCTACCTTATTGGATGCCCTGGATATGCGTAGTCATGGCGAACTGAAATACCTGACCGATTCTTTGCGAAGAGGAGGGGAACTGACTCTCTCGGCCATAGCCGAAGACCTTTCGTTCTTACCCGCTATGACGGGTGGTGTGGCTATACCTACAGGAACTTCCTTGCAAGGGAAAGCGCTGGTGGAAGGTCCACAAATGGTTGCCGACATGACATTGGCTTTGCCCGATACGCTTACCCAACAAACCGATACGGTGATGACACTTGGTGCCCGATACCACTTGTCGAACGAGGCTTATCAAGTACAATTGGATATAGACGAACTGGATGTGCACCAATTCCTTCCGCAAGATTCCATCTATGGTATCACTGCTTGGCTCAAGGTCGAGGGCGAAGGTTTTGAATTCTTCTCACCGCACACTCGTTTGGAGGCGCAAGGACATGTGGGTAAGGTGCATTATGGTAGTTATCTGTTGAACGGATACGACCTTTCGGTCGGTTTGGAGAATCATCAGCTGAAGGCTTCCTTGTTAGCCGACAACAAAGCCATGAATATACGGGCCCATTTGGACGGACACTTGAAGCCCAACGATATTATGGCCCAATTGAAGATGGATGTGGCCAAGCTTGATTGGCAGGTTTTGCAACTGATGGAGAAACCTTTCTCTACTTCCCATCAGTTTGACTTTGCTTTCCAAACCGATTTGCAAAAGCGTTATGAACTTGATGCCTCAATGACCAATACTTCGGTAAAGGCACCCAAGCACACCTTCAAGACCAAAGACTTGTATGTAGGTTTTGCAACGGCTACAGATACCACCCGGGCATACGTCCGTGCAGGCGACCTGGACATGAACATGAATGCCCGTGGCTATGTGGAAGACTTGATGGCTCAAACCGGGGTGTTTATGAATACGGCTATCGAGCAATGGGATACCAAGACCATTGACCAACAGGCGTTGAAGGTCTTGTTGCCCGAAATGTCCTTGAAGGTGACATCGGGTAAGGATAATCCTATCTGCAATTATTTGGCCATGATGGGATTCTCGTACGACCAACTCTATATAGATGTAACCGCTTCTCCGTCGGAGGGGCTGAATGGCGAGAACCACATCTATGGTATGCATACCGACAGCTTGGCGCTGGATACCATTTACTTCGATATGCAGCACGATACGCTTGGTATCAATTATCAAGCGGGGGTTATCAGTGGTCCCAAGAAAGGACAGGAAGCTTTTGAAGTGGGATTGGATGGGAATGTGCGGAATGGTAGTGCCCAATTGTTGGTGGACTATCTGAATGCCCAAAAGGAAACAGGTGTACACTTGGGACTGAATGCTGAACTCCGTCGCAGGGGGATTCGTTTACGTTTCTTCCCCGAACAGCCTACTTTGGTATATCGCCCGTTTACGTTAAACAAAAGGAATTACATTTACCTGACCGACCGCGGACGGATTTTGGCCGATGTGAGTCTGTATGACGAGAAAGGTACGGGAATCAGCTTCTATACCAACCGGGAAGACACCATAGCCAAACAGGATATGACCGTTGAACTTGCCCGCATCAACTTACGGGAATTCCGTCGCATCCTGCCCTATATGCCCGATATGGAAGGATGGCTGGGTGGTGAAGCACACTATATAGACAAGAATGAACAGGTGACACTCAGTGCCGACCTCCGCATGGATGATTTCATCTATGAAAAGAGCGAATTGGGCAATTGGGAAATGAGTGGGGTGTATCTTCCGGGTAGCAAACAAGACCATTATGTGGATGCCTTTATCAGCCACAATGGAGGCGAGATTGTTCATGTAGGAGGACGCTATCAGTTGGATGAGGCTGGTAATGATGTGTTGGAGGGCGATTTGAATCTGGCCGATTTCCCTTTGTACATCATCAATCCGTTTATCCCTGAAAAGATGGTGGAATTTGCGGGAAAGATGAACGGTACACTCGCCATGAACGGTACACCGATGCGCCCCATACTCAATGGTGAGCTGGTCATGGATAGTGTGTCCATGACCTTACCCGATATGTCGCTGATGTTCCGTTTCGACGATAAGCCCGTACAGATGGTAGATAGCAAGATGACTTTCTCCAACTATAATATCTACACCAAAGGAAAATCGCCTTTTGCCATCAACGGCTATGTGGATATGCATGATTTGGAAAACATGAGTGTAGATCTGAAGATGAAGGCCAACGATTATGAACTGATGAATGCACCCAAGAACCGAAGGGCTACCATGTATGGCAAAATCTTCGTGGACTTTGACGCTACCCTTCGTGGACGGATGGACGAACTGGCCATGCGGGGCAACATGAACATTCAGGGAAAGACTGATTTTACTTATGTACTGAAGGAATCACCGTTGGTGGTGACCGACCGGTTGGGTGATATGGTGACATTTGTCAACTTCAATGATACCACTTCCGTAGAACAGGTAGAGGAAAAGGTGGCACTCAATGGTATAGACATAGCCATGACCATACACATTGACCAGGCCGTACAGGCTCATGTGTTGCTTACACCTGACGGTTCCAATTATATGGAGTTTGAAGGTGGAGGCGATTTGGCCTTCCAATACACTCCGCAAGGCGAGATGCTCTTGAATGGCCGATATTCCTTGATTAGCGGTGAAATGAAATACGAAATTCCTGTCATTCCTCTCAAGACATTTACCATACAGAATGGTAGTTATGTAGATTGGACGGGTAATGTCATGAACCCTACCTTGGATATCAAAGCCACCGAACGGGTGAGAGCTACCGTAGGCGAGGATGGTCAGACACCTCGGATGGTAAGCTTTGATGTAGGTATCTCGTTGAGTGAGCGCCTCGAAAATTTGGGACTGGCCTTCACCCTTGAAGCGCCCGAAGATGCCTCTGTACAGGAACAACTGACGGCGATGAGTGCCGAGGAACGTAATAAGTTGGCTGTAACCATGTTGGTGACCGGTATGTATATGGCCGAAGGTAACTCTACGGGAGGGTACAAGGTTAATAATGTACTGAACTCTTATTTGCAGAACCAAATATCCGACATTGCAGGCAAGACCCTCGACGTAAGCTTGGGAATGGAGACAGTGGACGATGCGGAAAGTGGAAGCAAACGTACCGACTATAACTTCCAATTTGCCAAACGATTCTGGAACAACCGTTTCCGTATTGTGATTGGAGGTACGGTATCGACCGGTGGAAACGTACAACAGGAAGAAACCTTTATTGATAATGTATCCATTGAGTACAGACTTGACAATAGCGGAACCCGTTATGTAAAACTTTTCCATGACAAGAACTACGAAAGCATACTCGAAGGTGAGGTCATTGAAACGGGTGTGGGTATTGTGCTTCGGAAGAAAGTGAGCAAGTTGGACGAATTGTTTATTTTTAAACGGAAAGATAATGATGACGAATAATACAGTAATAAAGATATGTGCCATTTCCCTTTTGTTTGGTATTTTCTTCTCTGCTTGTTCCACTACTCGTAATCTGCCCGAAGGAGAGACCCTTTACATCGGAGTGGACAAGATGGAAGTGGTGAATGCTGACGATTCGGAAACAGGAGCGACTGCTTTGGAAGAAGTGGAGGCAGCCTTGTCTTATCCGCCCAACAATGCCATCTTGGGAAGTAACTCCCTTCGTTGGCCTTTGCCCATCGGATTGTGGGTATACAATAATTTCGAAAAGTATAAGGACAAGAAAGGGGTAGGACGATGGATATATGACCACATGGCTGCAAACCCCGTGCTGCTGTCGAATGTCAATCCTTCGACTCGTGTGAAGGTCGCTACAAACTTGTTGCACGACTATGGTTTCTTCAATGGGATGGTGAGCTATGAAGAGGTGGAACAGAAAAACCCGAAGAAGACCAAGATTAACTATCGGATTGATATGGCCAATCCGTATTACCTTGATTCCATTGCTTATCTGAAATATCCGGCCAAGGCTGATAGCTTGATTCAAGGAAGTCGTAAACAGAGTGTACTGAAATCTGGCGATAACTTCAATGTGGTAAAGTTGGAGGAAGAACGCCAACGGATAGCTTCTTTGTTGCAAAACAATGGATTTTATTATTTCCGCCCCGAGTATTCCACCTATCGGGCCGATACTTTGCAACGACCGGGATATGTAAGTCTGCAAGTGGTTCCTCAAACGGGCATTGCCCCTGAAGCCAAGAAGCAATATTACATTGGGAAGACTTCGGTTTATCTTACCGGGTATAATGGAGAGATACCAACCGATTCACTCAAGCTGCGTACCATGACCTTGTATTATAATGGCAAGAAGCCGCCCATCCGTCCCGGGGTATTGATGCGTAACTTGTTCTACAAGAGAGGTGATTTGTATAATAAGGACCGTCAGACTTTTACACAAGAGGCGATGGCACGTATGGGAGTATTCAAGTTTACGGAATTCCGTTATGTGCCTCAGGATACTTTGGCAACTTGCGATACGCTCAATGTGAGGATTAATGCCATGTTTGACCAGCCATACGATGCTGAACTGGAGTTCAACGTTACCTCGAAAAGTACAGACCAGGTAGGACCTGGGGCTGCATTCAGTCTTACTCGCAAGAACTTTATGCGTATGGGTGCCGACCTTTCCTTGCAATTGAAAGGTTCTTATGAGTGGCAAACCAATTCTACCGTTGAGGGTAGCAATACGGTGATGAATTCTTATGAATTGGGAGCCAGTCTTTCCTTGGACTTCCCTCGTTTGATGCTCCCGTGGAGTGACAAGGATTTGCGTCGTTCACGTTTCCCGCAACATACCTCGTTCAAGCTATATGTCAACCAGCTGAACAGAGCCCGATTCTTCAAAATGCTTTCGTTTGGGGGGAATGTGACTTATGATTTCCAACGTTCCCGCACCTGGAAGCATAGCGTGACTCCTTTCCGCCTGGAATTTAATACCTTGCAGAGTACTACAGCCCGGTTCGATTCCATTACGGCGGTCAATCCTACCTTGGCATTGAGTATGGGCAATCAGTTTATTCCGGCCATGGATTATACCTTGACATTCGACAATGCCCGTCAGAAGAAACGCCATCAGCTATGGTGGCAAACTACGTTGACTTCGGCAGGTAATGTCACTTCGCTTGTTTATGCAGCCTTTGGCAAGGGATTGAAGGAAACCGACAAGAAATTGCTTAACAGTCCTTATGCCCAATTCTTGAAGATTACTTCCGAAGTACGTACCCTGTTGAGAATACGAGGCAAACATCAGTTGGCTGCCCGTTTGATGGGAGGGGTGATTTATGCTTATGGCAATCAGAAAATAGCTCCTTATAGCGAGCAATTCTACATTGGAGGAGCCAATAGTATCCGTGCCTTTACTGTACGTTCGTTAGGTCCCGGTACATACCATCCTGCGGCCAATTCCAAGTATAGCTACATTGACCAAACGGGCGACATCAAGCTTGAAGCTAATTTGGAATATCGTTTCCCTATCTTTGGCGATTTGTATGGCGCTACCTTCCTCGATGCGGGTAATGTTTGGTTGATACGGAAAGAAGCCAGTCGTCCGGGAGGACAACTCACCTTAAAGGATTTTGCCGAGAGCATTGCTTTGGGTACTGGGGTGGGGCTGCGTTATGATTTGGAATTTCTGGTACTTCGTCTTGATTTGGGTATTGCTCTCCATGCACCTTACGATACAGGCAAGAGTGGTTATTATAATATTCCTAAGTTCAAGGACGGATTGGGACTTCATTTTGCCATTGGTTATCCCTTCTAAATTCCAATCGTACGATAAAAAAGAGGCCTTGACCGATTTCTTATATCTTTTGAGTGATTTCTGTGCGAATAAGTCCAAGTTATTTTGTAGATTTGCATCATAATAAAATCATTTAAAAGAGAGAAAACAGTTATGAAACCTACATTATTCTTATTGGCTGCTGGTATGGGTAGCCGTTACGGTGGCTTGAAGCAATTGGACGGATTGGGTCCTAATGGTGAAACAATCATGGATTACTCCATTTACGATGCCATTAAGGCAGGATTCGGCAAGTTGGTATTCGTTATCCGTAAAGAGTTTGAACAAGACTTCCGCGATAAGATTATCTCTAAATACGAAGGTCATATCCCTTGTGAATTGGTGTTCCAATCACTCGATGCACTTCCTGAAGGATTTACTTGTCCGGCCGATCGTACTAAACCATGGGGTACTAATCATGCTGTATTGATGGGTGCCAAAGTCATCAATGAACCGTTTGCTGTAATCAATTGCGACGACTTCTACGGACGTGATTCTTATCGTTCTATGGCCGAATTCCTTTCTGCACTTCCAGAAGGTGCCAAGAATACTTATGCCATGATTGGTTTCCGTGTAGGTAATACTTTGAGCGAAAGCGGTACCGTATCACGTGGTATCTGTGGTACAGATGAAAACAAGCATCTTACTTCTGTAGTTGAACGTACAAAGATTCAACGCATGGATGGTGAAGTGAAGTATGTAGACGATAACGGTGAATGGGTAGCTACTCCCGAAACTACTCCTGTGAGCATGAACTTCTGGGGCTTCACACCTGACTATTTTGCTTATAGCGAAGATTATTTCAAGGGCTTCTTGGCTGATCCAAAGAATATGGAAAACTTGAAGAGCGAATTCTTCATCCCATTGATGGTAGACAAACTCATTAGCGAAGGTACAGCTACAGTTGAGGTACTTGATACTACCAGCAAGTGGTTCGGTGTAACTTATCCGGAAGATCGTCAGAGTGTGGTAGATAAAATCCAGGCTTTGATTGATGCTGGGGAATATCCTGCTAAGTTATTTTAATTATACATTTATAAAAGTGTGGGTGTGTCGAAATGCACATCCACTTATTTTTTAGGCACGGATTACACTCCTTCTTTTTTATACTTGCGCTTTATATTCACTGGGTGACATTCCCGTGTGGTGTTTGAAATACTTTCCAAAGAATGAGGGATTGGGAAAGTTCATATAATATGCTACCTCCTGAATACTCATGGGCGAATATTTCAACAAGGTCTTTATTTCCAGAATCACATATTCGTCAATCCATTCGCCAGCTGTCTTTCCACTCACTTTCTTTATGACTGTCGAGAAATGCTTGGGACTCAGGAAGAGCTGGTCGGCATAGAAATCTACTCTTCTTTCCTTGCAATGATGTTCGGCCAATAAGTTAATGAATTGCTTGAAGAGAATTTCTTCGCGTTTCAAGGGCTGGGCGGCTTCTGCTTGGAGTTCCGGGCGATGACGGTAAAGAATGGAGCCCAATTTATAGAGATATGCTGCCAACAAGCGTTTTGCGATATCGTTTTGGAAATAGTCTTCTACGCTGACCGATTCTTCAACCAGTTGGTAGAATGCCCCCAATTCCTTCACCTCATTTTCTGTCAAGTGAAATACTGGATGCTCCTTTTGAGAGGTGAAGAAAGGCATAAAGCTGTTAAGCCCAATGTACATCTCCTTGAGGAAATCAGAAGAGATCATGATGGTTTGCGACTGATGAATTCCTTCGTAGGAAACGGATTGTAACAAATCGCCTGGCGAACAGATGGCTATATCGCCTGGTATCATGCTAAACTCTCTTAAGTTGATGTTAAAACGTGATTCGCCTTTTTCGCGTACTACAATCAGCAGTCCATCAAGACGAAGCGGATATTTATAGATAGGATTTGTCTTATCCGAAATGTAATATTCACTATGATCTATCAGTACATCATTGCCTATCCCCTTTATTACGGGTACAGCCTTACGTATTCTTTCTATAGATATATTCTTGATTTTTTGTTCCATAGCACTTGTTTTGCAAACAAATATAAGAATAGATTTGGATATCTTGTTCTTTTTCTCTTGAAAGATAAGTAAGTTTAAACTTTGTGTTAATTCTATTTAAAAGGTAAACACTGGCACGATATTTGTAAGTTATATGATGTATCTTTATCGAAAATTAAAAAACAATTAAACAGAAAAGATTATGTATTGGATTTTATTTATTGGTATAGCTATTCTGAGTTATGTAGTACAGGCTAACTTGCAGAGCAAGTTCAAGAAATATTCCAAAATACCTACCGGCAATGGCATGTCGGGTAGGGAAGTGGCCGAAAAGATGCTTCGTGATAATGGTATATACGATGTAAAGGTTACCAGTACTCCCGGTATGCTGACCGACCACTATAATCCTGCTACTAAGACCGTTAACTTGAGCGAAGGGGTATACGGAAGTAGAAGTATTGCAGCCGCTGCCGTAGCTGCTCACGAATGTGGTCATGCCGTTCAGCATGCGCGTGCTTATGCTCCGCTTAAAATGCGCTCGGCTTTGGTTCCTGTAGTTCAATTCTCGTCCAGTATTATGAGCTGGGTGTTGCTGGCAGGTATCCTCATGGTGCAGAGTTTTCCACAATTGTTGTTGGCGGGTATCATTTTGTTTGCTACCACTACACTCTTCAGCATCATCACTTTGCCGGTAGAAATCAATGCCAGCAAGCGTGCCTTGGTATGGCTCAGTGGGGCGGGTATTACCAACTCGTTTAATCATAAGTCGGCCGAAGATGCTTTGAAATCAGCCGCTTATACTTATGTGGTAGCTGCTCTCAGCTCGTTGGCTACACTTATCTATTACATCATGATTTATATGGGGCGCCGCGATTAATCGAACAGCTCTGTAGAAAGATAACGCTCTCCGGTATCGGGTAGCAAGACCACGACCTGTTTTCCTTCGAAAGCGGGTCGTTTGGCTATTTGTAAGGCTCCCCACAAAGCAGCTCCACTTGAGATGCCTGCCAACAAACCTTCTGTCAGCGCTAACTCTCGGGCTGACAAAATGGCATCTTCATTGCTTACGCCTATTACTTCGTCCACTACAGAGGCGTCATAGTTTTTAGGGATGAAGTTGGCTCCTATACCTTGAATCTTATGCGGGCCTGCCATTCCACCTTCGAGTATGGGCGAAGCTTGAGGTTCCACCCCCACAATGTATACGTTGGGATTGTATTTCTTCAGGGTGTGAGCCACACCACTCAAAGTACCACCAGTACCTATTCCGGCTACAAACACATCCACTTGTCCTTCGGTATCTTCCCAAATTTCTTCGGCGGTAGTATGCTCGTGTATCTGCGGATTGGCCGGATTGTCAAATTGTTGGGGAATGAAAGCTCCTTCAATGCTCCTTTTTAGTTCCCCGGCCTTGGCAATGCTCCCAGCCATTCCTTCGCTTCCAGGTGTCAAGATCACTTCGGCTCCCATGGCTTTCAGTAGCTTGCGTCGTTCTATGCTCATTGTTTCGGGCATGGTCAGTATTAGTCTATACCCTTTAATGGTAGCTACCATGGCCAATCCTATTCCTGTATTGCCACTGGTAGGCTCTATCAAGGTACCTCCAGGTTTCAGCAGCCCATCCTGTTCGGCTTGTTCTATCATGGCCAATGCGGCTCTTGCTTTCACACTTCCACTGGGATTGAACAATTCGGGCTTTACTACTAAAGGGGTATTAACTCCATGTCTCTTGCTGAAAGCTGAGACCTCTACCAAAGGGGTATGACCAATCAGTTCTATCAGGTTCTTGGCTATTTTCATATAATCTGTTTGTTGCACTTGTTTTAAATCCATCACAAAAGTATGGATATTTTTCTATAACTACGTTATTTGTCCCATTTTGTTCCGATTTTCGTACGTTTTTTGTAATTTTGCGACTTAATAAACTAACAGATAAACAATATGGCTCAAAAACCAAGTATCCCGAAGGGGACGCGTGACTTTTCGCCTGTAGAAATGGCGAAGCGTAACTATATATTCAATACCATCCGTGAAGTATTTCACCTTTTCGGATATCAGCAAATCGAAACTCCTTCGATGGAAAATCTTTCGACCTTGATGGGTAAGTACGGTGATGAAGGCGACAAAC
>CAZJFI010000024.1:0-14635 GCA_964545265.1 uncultured Phocaeicola sp. | reverse complement strand
ACAGTCCTAATCTTCCACACGGAAGCGAGCCGTCATTACCCAGCCGTATGGTAAAATTGAGCGATGATATGCTTCATTTTGCAGAAGAGCCGAAACCAATCTTTGTAGTTGACGAAAACGGCAAACCTTTGGCAGCTGATGATCCACACCGTTTCTTTGAAGCAAGTTGGATGCATAAATACAATGGAAAGTACTATTTCTCCTACTCTACAGGAGATTCTCACCTATTGTGCTATGCCATAGGTGACAACCCATACGGTCCTTTCACCTATCAAGGCGTGATACTTACACCGGTTGTAGGTTGGACTACCCATCATTCGATAGTAGAATACAAGGGTAAATGGTATCTTTTCCATCACGACAGCGTACCTTCAGGTGGTAAGAACCACTTGCGCAGCTTGAAAGTATGCGAATTGGAATACGATGCCGAAGGAAGAATCAAAACGATAGACGGATTGGACGAATAATGAGAAGACTTTTATATATTATAGCAAGTTTGATGTTTACCTTACAAATGGTTGCCGAAAACGGTAGCCATTTGTGGCTTCGACAGTCACAAGGTACACAAACAGAGATAACGGCCAACCGTCAATCAACTACCATACGCTTGGCTATTCAAGAACTGAAGAATGCATGGAGAGGAGAACCAGTCATGTTAAGTATCCAAAACAATAAAGAATTGGATTATGAAGGGTTTGTCATATCCAAACAAGACAGCAAGATTAAAATTTCTTCGCCATCTGATAAAGGTATACTTTATGGAGCCTACCATTTACTCCGTATGCAAGCTATGGATGCAGATTGGCAGAATAAGCTGCCTGTAACGGATACCCCCTCCTACTCTCTACGCATCTTGAACCATTGGGATAATCTGGACGGCACGATTGAACGTGGTTATGCCGGACAATCACTCTGGCAATGGGAAGAGCTGCCCCATAAAATATCACCTCGTTACGAAGCCTATGCACGTGCCAACGCTTCCATCGGCATCAACGGGACAGTTCTTAACAATGTAAATGCATCTCCGCAGATACTATCAGCTCCCTATCTTTTGAAAGTAAAAGCTTTGGCTGATATTTTCCGTCCCTACGGCATCAAAGTGTACTTGTCTGTCAATTTTGCCTCTCCAATGGTGCTTGACAGTCTTTCTACCGCCGACCCGCTGAACAAAGAAGTAGCACGCTGGTGGAAAAACAAAGCCAAGGAAATATACAAGCTTATCCCCGATTTTGGCGGCTTCCTTGTAAAAGCCAATAGTGAAGGACAGCCAGGTCCTTGCGATTTTGGCCGTACCCATGCCGAAGGTGCCAATATGTTGGCCGAAGCATTAAAGCCTTACAAAGGCATAGTGATGTGGCGTGCTTTTGTCTATAGTCCGAACGATGCCGACCGTGCCAAACAAGCTTATCAGGAATTCATGCCTCTTGATGGACAATTTCATGACAATGTCATTATCCAGACCAAGAATGGTCCGGTAGATTTCCAACCTCGTGAGCCGTACAGTCCTTTGTTTACCGCCATTGAGCATACCGACCAAATGGTTGAATTCCAAGTTACCCAAGAATATTTGGGGCACTCCAATCATATTGCTTATCTGGCTCCCATGTGGAAAGAATTCTTTGAATTTGTTTCTGCCAACAATTTGAAAGCCGTTGCGGGTGTGGCCAACATAGGTACAGATGTAAATTGGTGTGGTCACCCATTCGCACAAAGCAACTGGTATGCTTTCGGTCGTTTGGCATGGAACCCTTCACTTTCGTCCGAAGAAATTGCCGAAGAATGGCTAAAACAGACTTTCACTACCGAAACTGCTTTTGTAGAACCGGTTAAGGAACTGATGCTACAAAGTCATGAAGCTGTAGTAGACTATATGATGCCTATGGGATTACACCACCTCTTTGCGTGGGGACATCATTATGGTCCTGAGCCTTGGTGTACCATTCCAGATGCACGTCCCGACTGGATGCCATCCTATTATCATAAAGCCGACAAAGCCGGTATAGGATTCGACCGTAGCAGTAAAGGTAGTAATGCAGTATCCCAATACCCTACTTCATTGGCTACTCTTTATGACAATATGGATACCTGTCCTGAAGAATACATCCTTTGGTTCCATCATGTACCATGGACACACAAATTGAGAAACGGTACTACTCTATGGGAAAGTCTATGTAAACATTACGACCGTGGTGTGCAACAAACCAAGAAGTTCCAAAAGGCATGGGACAGTATAGAGAAATACATCGATTCTGAGCGCTTCCATCAGGTTCAATCCTTACTGAAAACGCAAACCCGTGATGCAATCTGGTGGAAAGATGCTTGCCTGCTCTATTTCCAAGAGTTTTCACAATTACCATTCCCCGAAGAGATGGAAAGGCCCATTCATGATTTGAAGGAATTGCAGGAAATAGACCTGGGAATCAGTAATTTTGAATGTCCAACACAGGAATTGCTAAATAAAAACAGATAAAAAATCGGCTTTATTGCCGATTTTTCATACTTTTGTAAAAAAAGGAATACTATGAAAAACGGTCTGTTATCAGTTTTACTATATTTTATGGCACTATTTTGTGTCCAAGCACAGGAGGGTAAATTACTAACGGCTAACCAGGAACTATCCAGTAGTATGATTAACCAAATCTACCAGGATAGGGAAGGAATTATTTGGATTTCAACAGAAGACGGGCTCAATCGCTATGACGGTTCCAAATTTACCATCTTCCGTAATAATGAGGATGTTCCTTCTTCATTGATTAGCAATTATGTTCGTCAGACTTTCGAAGATACAAAAGGACGTTTTTTCATAGCTACCTTAACCGGCATCCAACTATACAATAGGGATTATGGTACTTTCTATCACTTTCCGCTCCTGTTTGAACAGGGGGAAACGTTACATGCAAACATCTCCTGCATAGCCGAACGGAATAATGGGGACATATTAATTGGCAGTTCGGGACATGGTATTTTCCGCCTTGCCAAACAAGGAGACAGTCTGGTGTTTAAACAAGACCTGTCACTATGTTACGACTATTTCATCAACCACCTTTACGAAGACAAGAAAGGAAGATTATGGATTACTACCAGTTCAGGAATCATTCAAGTAAACCCAACCGGAACAACCAACCATTATTTGAAAGAAAGTATACCCGAAAGATTGACTTGCGTATGTGAAGATGTATTGGGAACAATCTATGCCGGTAGTCTTCAAGAAGGATTATTTGTTTTCGACGAAAAGAACAATCAATTCATCCCTGTTCCCAACACCCGAAATCTGAAGATTAAAAGTCTCTACATAGCCAATCAAGAGGAAATTTACATCGGGACCGATGGGGAAGGGATGAAGACTTACAACACTTTTCAGAAAAAGGTGACCGATAACAAATTAAACGTTACGTCCATCGATTTCAACAAAGCCAAAGTTCACACCATCCTTAAAGACTATCAAGGAAATACCTGGTTAGGATGTTTCCAAAAAGGAGTTATCATCATACCTGCCATAACCAATGGATTTCATTATATCGGTCATAAATCGGCTACGAGCAATAGCATCGGTTCATGCTGTATCATGTCTATCTGCCGAGATGAAGAAGGATATTTATGGGTGGGTACAGATAGCGATGGATTGTATGTAACCCATCCTAATGGAACACAGAAGGCGCATTATCCTTACCTGACAGGAAACGTGCCGACAACCATCATGAGCCTATATGAAGACTCCAACAATGACCTATGGATAGGAACCTATCAACTGGGACTTTTCCGTAAAAGATATCATTCTACTCATTTTGAGCAGATTGCCATTCCTACATCATCCGACAACAGACAAATCAGTATCTACTCTATCGTAGAAGACCAATATAAACAATTGTGGATAGGAACCATGGGCGATGGGTTGTACAAGTTAGATTTAAAGAGTGGTAAAACATATAGTATGCCCTATGTCACCAATGGTTTGGAATATACACCTTATAAAAATATTTTGCCCAATCGATGGATAAACAGTTTGCTCCATTCATCTGACGACAAACTTTATTTCGGAACTTTCGATGGATTTGGATGTCTGGACATTAAAACTGAAAATTTTGTTTCTACTTATGGCGTAAACCGTCTGCTTCCCAGTGATGTGATTTATTCTTTGTACGAGGATTATGAACGGAATATCTGGATTGGAACAGACTATGGGATGAAACGATTCAATCCTAAAACAAAAGAAATAAAGGTTTATACCACCAAGAATGGGCTGCCAAGCAATTCCATTTCGGGCATTACCGCCGATGCCGATGGCCATTTATGGATAAGTACAAGTTTCGGGTTGTCCCGTTTCCATATCGCCACTGAAACGTTCGTCAACTTTTACTCCAGTGATGGACTTCAAGGGAATGAATTTACCAAAAGAGCCATCTATAAAGGAAAACGCGGAGAAATCAATATTGGAGGAACAGAAGGGATTACTTTCTTTAACCCCAAAGAGATTACCAATCCGGGGAAAAAGCCTTGGCTCCGTATTTCGGATTTCTACTTGTTTGGAATTCCAGTAAGAAAAGGTACACTTTCAGGAGGAACACCCATCACTACTTCCAAAATTTCACAAACCGAAGAATTCCGTCTGTCACATCAGGACAATTCTTTCAGCATTGAATTTTCGGCTATGGAATTTTATAATCCGGAACATATCCAATATCTATATAACCTAAACAATAAAGGATGGGATAGTCTACAACCGGGAAGTAACCGCATTTCATTCAGTAATGTTGAGCCAGGTACCTATCACTTCCAAGTGAGAGCAAAGGAATATACCACATTTTCCGACACCATCGAATTCAAGATTATCATCACTCCACCTTGGTATGCCACTTGGTGGGCCAGATGCATATATGCCATACTTTTCTGTTTGATTTTATCCGGTATTGTATGGCAAATCAGACATCGCTATCGTACCCGTCAGCAAATGTTGGAGCACCAGCATGCCGAAGAAATCAATGAAGCCAAGCTACAGTTCTTCATCAACATCTCGCACGAGATACGAACCCCGATGACACTCATCACCAGTCCGTTGCAAAAGCTAATAAGTAAAGACTCGGATGTAGAGCGCCAACAAACATATCGGTTGATTCATCGAAATGCAGAACGTATCTTAAGCCTTATCAACCAGCTAATGGATATCCGTAAGATTGATAAGGGACAGATGGTACTCAAATTCAAGGAAATGGACATTGTACCGTTCATCAAGGATGTAGTCAGTGTCTTCGAATATCAAGCCAAGTCCAAGGATATCACTCTAAGCTTCACCAGCCAAGACGATGAATTGAAGGCCTGGATAGACCGAAAGAATTTCGATAAGATCATCTTCAACCTGCTATCAAATGCCATCAAATACACTCCTCAAGGAGGTCATGTACAATTGATGCTATCTACAAGTAACAATCCTCATGCTTCGAGTACCGCTTTACAGCATTATTTGGAGTTGCAAGTAAAAGACAATGGCATTGGCATGAACGAAGAAGAGATTCATCGCATATTCGACCGTTTCTATCAAATCAGGAACAATCAGAACACTTCCAGTGTAGGTACCGGCATCGGTCTGCACTTGACCCGTTCGTTGGTTGAACTTCATCAAGGAGAAATTATTGCCCGTAACAACGAGGATGGTAAAGGATGTAGTTTCTATGTTCGTATACCTTTAGGTAAAGCCCATATCAGCCCTGAGCATTTGGACGAAACGGCTGAATCGATGAGCAAGCTCACTCCTGAAATAGCCGAAGTGAAGGAAACGCCGGTTGTCGAAGTATCCACAGAGCACGATTCTCCAACCCGTTCCAAGAGCAAGCACCGCATATTGGTGGTAGAGGATGATGAAGAAATCCGCGATTATTTATGCAAGGAATTGAGTGGAGATTTCCACGTACAAGAATGTAACAATGGTAAGGATGCATTGTCTCTCATTCTAAAGAAAGCACCCGGTTTAGTGATTAGCGATATCATGATGCCCGAAATGGACGGTATCACTCTTTGTCGCAAGATCAAACAAAATGTCAATGTCAACCACGTGCCCGTAATCCTTCTTACCGCCAAGACGCGTGAAGAAGATACCGTGGAAGGCTTGCAACAAGGTGCCGATGCCTATATCACCAAACCTTTCAACATTGAGATTCTACGCCAAACCGCCATGAACCTGATTAAGGGTCGTGAGTTGTTGAAGAATAACTTCAGCGGCAACCAAGTACAGGAAGAGAAAGTAACGAAGATCCAGGCCGAATCTCCCGACGAACGTTTGCTGAACCGAGTCATGAAAGTAATCAACGAAAACATGGACAACGCCAATCTGAATGTAGAGATGATTGCATCGGAAGTGGGTATTTCACGTGTACACCTACACCGCAAACTGAAGGAATTGACCAACCAATCTACACGTGATTTTATCCGTAACGTACGATTGAAGCAAGCCGCAGCTCTTTTGTCCGAAAAGAAACATAGTGTATCTGAAGTGGCAGCCCTCACCGGTTTCCCCAATGTAGCCTATTTTTCTACGGCTTTCAAGGAACTGTTCGGCATCTCACCAAGCGGATACATGAACCGTAAATGGGAAGAGAAATCCGTGTAATCTGTGCCTAAAAAAAATAAGTGGATGCGTATTTCGACACAAGTATATTATTCACGCTTTCGATTGACCTTTTTCTTCTTCAAGGCAAAGATGGGAAGGTAGAAGAAAATGCCGACAATGGACATGACCAACCCACCAATGGTACCGGCAGCCAAAGGATACCAGAACCCTTCTTTCTCAGCGCCTACCATGAAAGGGATAAAACCAAGAATGGTAGAGACTACCGTCAGGAAGATAGGGACAATCTTGGCATTCCAGGCCTTGATATAGGCACGGACGAAGTGCAGGTGCGGATAGCGGCGACGGATGGCATTGAACTCGTTCAGAATGTAGATGCTGGCATTGACCGTAATACCACAAAGCAGGACAAACGAGGCAAAACCGCCCTGGTCGAAATTCAATCCGAACAGATAGAAGGTAAGAAAAACACCAATGTACGAAACTGGAATGACAAAGATAATGGCCAACGGCTGTTTCAACGAATTGAAAAGGATACTGGTGGTAAAGAAAATAATGGCTATGACTACCAGCAACAAGGCATACTGCTTATTGTCATCCTTCCCCCATGACCAATACCGGTTTTCGTCTTCGGCAGAATAGCCCATCGGTAATAGCTTGTTGAATTCTTCCAAATCCTTTTTCAGGAGTTTGCGCCCTTGTTCGGACGAGCCGATGTATTCGTATTGCAGGCACAACCGGTATTGCTGCTTTTCCTTGGCTACCTTCTTGGGCGACTGGCCTTTCTGTACAGTAGCAAAGTCGGACAATTTATAATCTTGTCCGTTCAAGCGGAACGGAAAATGGGAGAGGCTCCATACATCATACTCACGGCTCTGACGGGACGTGAGTTTGAGCTGTTCGGTCTGGTTTTCATACAGAATGGTGCCTGCCGACATATCACGTCCGAATATGGGACGAAGCACACTGAAGAGCTGTTGGGCGGTGATGTTCTCCTTGGCCATCCGCTCCTTATCGAGTGCCAAGTAATATTCACTATAATCGTCCTTCCACCATGAAAATTCGGAATTGATAATCACTTCCTTGATGCGTCGGTGCCCCAACAGCTTTTCTTTCAGCCGTTCGGCCCAGTAGGTCAGTTCATCATAGTTATAGCCGTACATCTTCACCTGGAAACTACCGGCACTCTCGCGTACATCGTTGCTGAACCCCTGATCCTGCAAACCGTACACTTCCCAACTGCCACCGCCCAGCTGCAAGGATTTGCTGATGATGTTGGACTTTAAGATATAGGGAAAACCGCTATGCTGGTGTTCCTTGGTGAAATAGATTTGAATACTGGCCCGACGGGGGTTGTAAATGGAGGTCTGGAACTGGCGGATCTCCTTAAAACCAGTCAGATAGGTTTCCATTTTCTTGACCAAAGTATTCATCTGTTCCAACGTACTTCCGTTAGGTAAATTTTTATAGACAGAAAGTACCACTTCGTTCTCATTGCGGCCAAAGTAACTTCCTTCGTACACCTTGTCAACAAACAGACGGAGACTGCCACCGAAAACAATATCCGTAATGGGTTTTACCTTTTCCTTGTAGGTATTATTGTCGAACAGCTTGTTATAGAAAGTTTCCCATTTCCCCTCCCCTTCCAACTTCTCAGGAAGGAGAAAGACGGGCAGTCCGAAGCCTAAAACCAACAAGATGCAGGCTGCCACACGGAAACGGCACAAGAAACCAATCAGCCAGGCATAGAAACGGGAGAAGTGAACACCCATACGCTTTATCCACCGACGTTTCTTGCCGGTCTTCCGCCGGAGACCGATTTTCTCTATCAATGCCGGAACAAAGAAAAGGGCAACAAACAACGAAACGGCTAAGTTGATGATAACCACCGCCGCAAAGTCCTGCAGGTTCAGCCGTATCTTCTCGTCGAGGAAGAAGATGATGACCAACGCACCAATGGTGGTGAGCGTAGCGGCCAGCACCGAAACAAAGGCTTTCAAGTTACGGCGGTGCAGAATATGGTCGGTCATGACAATGCTATTGTCGATGACTAAGTTCAGCGAAATGGTGATACCAGCCAAGGAATAGAGCTGCATTTCCAGTCCGAACACATAATAGAAGATGACGGCTACCGCTAAGTTAACCGTCAGACTGAGTACTATGAGCAACAGATAACGCAGGTTCCAGGTAATGAGTGCCACAAAGACCAGTAGGATAAGAACCGTCAATGCGGTACGGAAATAAATGGTGTCGAGTTCCTTGCTGATATGCTCGGTAGCATCGTAGTTTATGTGTACCTCGTAACCGGCAGGCATTTGTTCCTGCAGACGGTTCATGGCCTTCTTCACCTCGTTGCTCAACTGTAACTGGTTGGCATCCTCTTCGGCCGTCAGGTTCATGTACACAGAATTCAGGCCGTTGATGCGGTAATAGCTGGTGGGAGCCGCCTCGATGTGTGTCACCTTGACCAACTTATCCAAAGCCACCATCTTTCCCTCCGGTGTGGTAAGATAAATTTCAGAAGGGCGGAAAACAGTACCCTCGTCGGTAAAGGTACGCACCAATCGAATCCATTCCCTACCGTCGGCTTCAGTCTCAATGGTACAGACTCCCATAAACTCCTTATCGTAATGAACGCTGATGGCGGTCTGTATATCGGTAAGGGCAATGCCTAATTGTTCCAGTTGTACGTTGTCGTATTCCAACTGCCACTCCATGGGGGTAGCTCCCGTCAAATCCACCTTATAGATACCTTTCAGTTGGCCCAATACCGGTTTGATGGTTTCCTCGGCATACCGTTGTATCAAGATGGGGGGAGCGGGGGCGTTCAGTGTATAGGTCATGAAGGGACGGGAGGCGTTCTCGTCCGAGCGGCGGGCTTGTATCTGCGGATAGCTTACTCCTTCGGGTAGTTGCGGCCATAGCTGACGGATGATGGTGGATACTTCGAAGCGTACGGCATCCATATCGGCATGTTTGTCCAGTTCCAAAGTAACGCTTCCGCTTCCGTTGTCGGAAGTGGAGTTGACTCCCTTCACCCCTTTCACACGCGACAGCATGGCTTCTATGCGGCTGGTCACCTCCGTCTCAATCACACGCGACGAGTTGCCCGGCATGGAGTACGACACGGTAAGCCCCGGCAAGTTACGCGACGGCGAGAGCTTGACCGGCAACAAAGGTACCAGTACCAACCCTACCAGTGACAGACAAACGAAAGCCACTATCAGGGTAAACGGTGAGAAGGTCCGGACGCTGTTCATCGATACATTCCGTTTTCAAAATCGAATTTATCGGGCAAGGAGAAGCCGCTTTCAAAATCATGGAGCGTGAGTCTTCGTATCTTGTAATAGTTCAACCAATAGTTCTGCAAGGCATAGATGAAATTCTTCTGCGCTTCCTGCTGGCGGTTCAGTGCCAATGTAAGGCTGTTCACATCGGCCTTACCGATAATGAAACGTTGGCGGGTCTGTTCGTAAGCCATCACCGAAAGGTCGAGTGCTTCTTCGGCACTGGCTATCAGGCGCTGCTGGATATTGAAGTCGCTCACCGTCATGGTCACTTCTTCTTCCAGGCTGACTTCTTCCTGCTGGGCGCTAATCTTGGCTACGTTTAGGTTGTTCTTCGCCATGTTATACTTACCCTTGCGCACCCCCCAGTCAATCAACGGAATGGATACACTGATGCTCACCAGATCTTGTTGCAACGGGTGTCGATAGGCATCCTTGAAGTTATCGGCCACCTGATTGAATCCCACACTGGCATTCAAGCTGGCATTGAAACGTGATTCCACCTTGGTAAGATTTACATTACGCTCGGCTTCAAGCACACTTTGCCGTTGTTCCAGGAAGGAAGGATTGTTTTCCTTGGCCTTGGCCAAGGCTTCGTCTACCGGTACCGTCAAATCGGACGGCCGACCGGGGATATCTATCTCAATGACGGTATTCTTGTCCATATTGAGATAAGACACCAACGAGAACATGGCCCGCTTCAAGGCTATCTGTGCATTCTCCAAAGTGTTCAAGGCATTGACCTTATCGAGTTCCAGTGTGAGCAGATCTGCATTGGAGATGGCGGCAATCTTATGTCGCATCTTACCGATGTTATACAGCGTATCAGTAGAAGCCACATTCTCTTTGGCAAGTTTATATTCGGCTTGTGCCATGGCTAAAGAGAAGAAATAGGTGACCGCTTCTTCCGAAACCCTTTCGGTATTGTAAATGAATTCCTTCTTCACCTTTTCGTACTTCAACGGTTCAATCTTGCGGTCCCAACGGAAGGCATTGTAGCCCAACAGGCTCTGCTGGTAACCGATACGGAACGGAACACTGGAGAACTGGGTGGACTTGGTATCGCCGAAGTTGCGCATGTATTCCAAGTCGGAATCAATGTAGAATGTACCTCCGGTAAGGTCGAAGTTCTGTTTCACACTCAATCCGCCACCGGCACTGAACATCTGCTGTTCACGATACACGTCGGCATCGGTGTTCGAGTCGTAGCGCTGGGTGATGTACCGGTAGTACTGGGCCGGTGTAAGGTTCAGCGTCAAGCTGGGCAGACGGTTGGCCTTATAGGTGCGGTATTCCCAATAGCCCGACAAATACATGTTTCGGTTACGGAAAGCCGTAAGCGAACTGTCGTTTGCCATTCGGATGGTACGCTTCAAATCCAGGCGAATGGTTTCCTGGGCGTGGAGAGGGAGCAGAAAGAAAACGGACATTACCAATGTGACTTCAACACCTCGTGTCATTCTGAACGAAGTGAAGAATCTCGATAACAACCACGTATATGTATTCAGATCCTTCGCGATGCTCAGGATGACACGACTTATGGTATTCTTTTTATAATCTTTCATAATTTTCATGTTTACGATAAATAAACCAATATATCAATGGGATAATGAACAGACTGACCAATGTACCGAGCAACATGGAACCAATCATGGCAATGGAAAGCGGTTTCTGCAGTTCAGAACCCATATCAGATGTGAACAGCAGCGGAACCATGGCAAAGATGGTGGTGAGCGATGTCATGATGATGGGGCGCAAACGTCGGCGGCCTGCCGTATGGATGGCTTCCATCAGTGGAGTACCGGCTTTACGCAGTTCGTTGATGGAATCGAGCTTCAGAATGGAGTCGTTCACCACAATACCGCAAGTTACGATAATACCGATGGCCGACATGAGGTTCAGCGTATGGCCGAACAGCCAGAGTGAAACCAGCGCAAAGGAGATGTCGATGGGGATTTCCACCAATACAATCAGCGGTTGCAAGAAGCTTTCGAACTGGGCACAGAGAATGAAATACATCAACAGGATGGACACAAACAGAATGACGGCCAATTCGCCCATCATCTTCTCGTTCGAGAAGAAGCTTCCCGAGAATTCGGTTTCCCAGCCGTCGGTTTCGTCTACCGTCCGTTTGATGTCACCCATCAGTTTCGGTGCATCCTCCACATTGTAATAACGGATGGGAATGTATTCGCCGTTCTTACCTGCCGTGATGCTCTTGAGGTCTTCCGAAGGAAGTATACTGACCAGCGAACGGAGAGGAATATGGTTTACGTTACCTTCCGAATCGGCCATTGTCCGTACCAAGGTGGTAGCCAGTACCTCGTCTATGCTCTTCTCTTCACCGGCAATGCCTACAGGCAGATATTGCTGGTATGAACGGAGCGTGGACACCTGATTTTCCTTGAAGGCGGTGCGCAGCATGCGGGTAAGTTCCGAATAAGAGACATTATACAACAGCAACCGTTCACGGTCTACCACCAAGTTCAACTGGTTACGGAATGCAATACCTTCGGTTTCCACCCCGGTACGTTGGTGTATATCGGCTTCCAACTGCTGCAAGCGGATGGCATCGGGCGCCTGACTCCGGTTGGCCGGATGCAGTTCGGCCACCACTTCGGCTTCTCCTGTCACAAACAGTTTCTCGAAAATGGTTTCGGGTGGTGAGAATGTTACCACTGCCAAGGGGTAACGATTCCGGATGCTTGCCGTCAGTTCCTGTTGCAAGTGAGGTATATCGTCCGGAGAACCGGTCTTGAAATACAGTTCAGCTTCGGTAGACGAAAGGCCACTGCCATCGTTCAGCAGATAGTCCTGCATCCCCACATAGGCGGTATGTTCTGTAATGGGGTGAGCTTCCACGGCCTTCATCAGGATATCCACCCGCTGAAGGTTCTCGTCCACATGGATGTTCTCGTTCCATTCAATGCGCATCACCAATTCGTTCTGGTCAATCTGCGGCATACGTTCCTTTTCCAAGAAATAGAAGAAGAACACGCAAAGCGGAAGGGTGGCAACCGTGGCCACTACACAGAGCTTTTTGTGCGAAAACGCCCAATCCACCCCCTTGTCATAGAAACGTTCCAGCCAATCGTTCTTCAACACATGGTCGAAACGACGGGTTAGCAGACTTTTCTTCCGAAGCCCCATGCGGTAGAACAACAGGTAGAGCACTGGCAGCAGCATGATACCCGTTACATACGAAATCATCAACCCCACGGTAATGGAGAAAGCCTGATCCATAAAGATGGCACCGGCAATGCCGCTCATGAAAATCAGCGGAACAAACACGGCGATGGTGGTAAGCGATGAACTGAGCATAGGCGTTATCATCTCGGTCGTTCCTGCCGCACAGGCACGCTTCAAAGACCAGCCCCGTTCCCTATATTGCGATATGTTTTCCGTCACAATGATGGAGCTGTCTATCATCATACCGACAGCCAGAATAAGTCCTGAAAGCGAAATGACATTGAGCGACACCTTACAGAAATAAAAGAAGAAAAAGGTAATGACGATGGATACCACCATACTGATACCGATAACCAAAGGTGAGCGCACATCGCCCAGGAACAGAATGGCTACGATGAAGATGAGCAGGAAGCCCAAAGTCAGATTCTCCTGCAAGTTGGAGATGGTATAGTCCAACAGTTCCGTCTGGTTCCGGCACACGCTGAATTCAATGTCGGGATAAAGGGAAGCGAAGTACTCGGTAGTTTCCTTCAGTTTCTCTTTCATGGCATCCATATTCTCGTCACTCTGCTTGATGATGGCCAAGGTTACCGCCCGTTTGCCACCGGCCACAGACAATCCCTGTTCTTTTTGTGAAACGACATTCACCTGACAGAAGTCCTTGAGCTGCATCAGGCGTTCTCCTTTGCGGATATGGATGTTCTCCACATCTTCGGGTGTACGCAAGACCGTCGCCACCCGGATGTTGTATTCATAATACCCGTCTCTGACCAACATGCTTCCCGGCTCCACATTATTGGCAGCCAGTGCATTCTCAATATCCTCTACCGTAATGCCGGTAATGGCCATCTTCTCCTTGTCGGGTACAATCTGCAACATTCGTCCCGGTATCCCGGTGATATCAGCCATGGCCACTTCGGGCAATTGTTCGATGCGGCGTTTCACCACATTCTCGGCCAACTCGCACAAGTTCAGGAACTGCTGCTCATCGGTATCCTCAAAAGGTCGGTCGCCCTTCAAGGTCATGTTCAGGTAGAGCACCGGAATGTCCGTCGCACTGGCCTTGATGGCCTTGGGACGGTCCACTTCCTTGGGAAGGCTGTTCATGGCCGCATCAATCTTTTCGTTCACTTCGATGAAAGCCAGGTCGGTATTCACCCCAAAATCAAACTCCAAACGGATAATGCCTGCACCGTCGCGTGTTTCACTCTTTATCTCCCGGAGCCCGGCCACCTGCAGCAACTGACGGCGCACCGGAGTCACCACCGTGTTCTCCAGTTCGCGTGCCGAGGAGTTGTCACCCGTCACCTGTACCGTTATCTGCGGTATGGCGATATCGGGCAGCAGCGATACCGGCAGGGTATTGTATGTCACCAGTCCGATGATGAAACAGGCGGTAAACGCCATCAATACCGCTATGGGACGTTGTAGTAGAAATTTTACCATATTACTCAATTACTTTAACCGGCGTTTCATGTGCCAAGTTAATATTTCCGGTAGCAATGACCTCCATACCTTCTTCCAGTCCGTCGGCTTCCCAGTTCACCAACGTATATTCCGTCATGTTTTCCAATCCGGTATGGATATAGTTCCACATGGC
>CAZJFI010000023.1:0-15001 GCA_964545265.1 uncultured Phocaeicola sp. | reverse complement strand
AGTACCATCGTACTACAGTGGAGTATCATCGTACTGCGATGCAGTACGAAGGATTAAACGCATAGAAATGGAGAATTCAACAGCTTCCTTGTGTGTCGGAAAAGTGTGTATGTAACTTATTTACACACCTTACCTACACACTCTATCTTGTTGATACTCAGTGGTGAGTGTAAGATGCAAGTAAAATCGAAAAAAAACTATTTCTGTCGATGGCCTACAACCACTCCAAATAATTTTCTGGAGTAACCACCGCTTCTTGTGCCACCGGATAAATCTTCAGAAAAGCAGCAGGAAGCGGAGTTGTCTTCTTACGTGGATTCCATTTCATTTCAAAAACGGCAAATTGACCGTCAGATTCTTCAATATAGTCAATTTCCTGTTGCTGGGTGGTACGCCAAAAATAGCTTTTTGCATATCGACCCTCGTATTCATTGGCTTTTATCCGCTCGCTAATGAAGAAATTCTCCCACAAAGCCCCTACATCGTTACGCATGGAAAGGGGAGCAAAATTCTGAATCACGGCATTGCGGATGCCATTGTCGTAAAAGTAGATTTTTTTGCTCTTCTTTAACTCTGTACGTAGGTTTCTGCTGAATGCCCCCAACCGAAAGACGATGTAACACTTTTCCAACAAGTCAATATATTTCTCTACTGTCTTACTGTCCGATCCTACGGTTTGAGCTATTTCATTATATGACACCTCATTGCCTACTTGCAAAGCCAATGCGACCAATAGTTTTTCCAACAATGCCGGTCGGCGTATATCTTCCAATGCCAGAAGATCCTTGTACAGATAACTACCTGCAATGTTCATCAATAGTTCCTTAGCTTCATCGGCATGATTGACTATATCCGGATAAGAGCCATAAATTAGTCTTGACTCCAACGATTGCTTCACTGCTATCAATCCACCATGTTCCAACAGTTCACGGGTTGAGATAGGGAAAAGATGATATTCGTATTTGCGCCCCGTCAACGGTTCATTGAGCCGATTCTGCAACTCAAAAGACGAAGAACCCGTCACCAATAATTGTACTTCCGGAAAATTATCCGTAATCCTTTTTAGTGTCATACCTATCTCTGAGACCCGTTGAGCTTCATCAATCACAACAAGGCTATGCTTCCCTATCATCAGTTTCAGTTCCACTAAATTCATCCCAGCCAACATTTCCCTGACCTCCGGTTCATCACAATTCAGCATCAGCACTGGCTCTTCCAATTTCTCTGTTATCTGACGAAACAATGTACTCTTGCCTACTTGCCGAGCTCCTATCACAATGATAGCTTTTCCTTTGAACAGATTTCCCTCTATCCGTTGTTGTAGTGTTCTTGTTATCATTCCTTCCTCCTGTTTTTATTCCCCACAAAAATAAGATAAAATAATGTCTAATCCAAAAAATCATCTATAATTTTCGGATTATAATCCAAAAAGTTGGCATTATTTTTTGGATTAGAGAGCTTTCATACTTTTATCAAAATTAGTCAGCCATCGGCAAGACAGCTTACTTGGGGCGAATGTTGCAAAAGTGGGAAATCCCTCATAAGAGAGGCTGACAGGGAAGCTATTATTACTTGAAAAAACGATGATTCAGCTTCCTACACACCCTATCTTGCTGATATTCAGTAGCGAGTGTAAGATGCAAGTAAAATCGAGAAAAACTATTTGTGTTTTTAGATATATCTGATTGAGCGAAAAGAAGAATCTGTACGTAATTTTAATAGATGAGTAAGATTTATTCCTTTGTTACAATAAATTGTTGTATCTTTATCCCGTAAATATTATATCATCATGAAAAACATATTTTTGACATTCGGCATGTGGATGACTGTTTCTATGGTATCCGCTCAGACTTTTACAACGTATACTACAACAGAGAAAGACACGTGGAAAACAGGAAAGGTTTCTTTGAAATCTTCACCGGTAGGAAAAACCGTACTGGAAGTGAATGGTGGTGAACAAGGAGTAACCTTCCGTGCATGGGGAACTACGTTTAATGAACTGGATTGGGATGCTTTCAATCTGTTGACACGCGATGAACAGGATGAAGTCATGCACAATCTGTTTGCACCTGATGGTGACTTGCATTTTACACACGGAAGGGTTTCGATGAATGCCAATGACTATGCACGTTCGTGGTATAGTTGTAGCGAGATAAGCGGTGATTTTGAATTGCGTTATTTCAATATTGAACGTGACAAGCGAAATATCATACCATTGGCACGAGCTGCACAGAAATATTGTCCGGAACTTCAACTTTTTATGAGTCCATGGTCACCTCCGATATGGATGAAGATAAATCAGGATTATCCGGTGCTCTCCAGTAATACAAATCAGCAGGACCCTCGTAAGGATTATGTACTCTTTATGGATGATGGAAAGGCAGTTGACCCGGATGAGATGAAACTATTAGGTGAACGCAATGGAGTATTCCCTCGACGTTTGGCTATGCAGGACTATTTTATTCAGGATCCACGATATTTGCAATGTTATGCCGATATGTTCTGTAAATTTATAGACTTGTATGCCGAACAAGGACTTCCTATCACCAAAGTGATGTATCAGAATGAAGCCTATTCCTATACACCATACCCCGGATGTGCATGGACGGCCGAAGGTACATTGAGATTCAATAATGAATATTTGGCACCAACGTTGGCTGAGAAGCATCCGGAAGTAGAGTTATGGATAGGTACGTTCAATACCAATCGTTTGGATTATGTACAGAAGATTTTAGATGATCCAACCCTTCAGAAGAATGTAAAGGGAGTCGGTACCCAATGGGAATGTCGTTATAATTTGCCTGAAATGCGCAAACGTTATCCAAATCTTCGTTTTATGCAGTCGGAAAGCGAATGTGGAAATGGAAATATGGATTGGAAAGCCGGTGAACATACATTCATGCTTCTTTCGGATAATTTAGGTAATGGATGTGACGAATATTATAATTGGAACTTCATCTTGACCGATAATGGAGCATCGACTTGGGGATGGACACAAAATGCGTTGATTCAAGTGGATAGTAAAACACGCCAGATGCGGTATAGCGCCGAATATTATGCTTACAAGCATTTTTGTCATTTCGTTGCCAATGGAACCCAAATGGTGGGGTATGGCGGACGAGACAATGACGGAGCGCCTGTTGTGGTATTCAAAAGAAATGGTGAATACATTATTACGGCAGGGAACTTTACCGGTGAAGAAAAAACTATCAGCGTGAAGATAGGTGGTAAATATTTGAATATGCAATTACCAGCACATTCGTTTAATACGTTTGTTGAAAAATAATAGCAAGAAACACAACTAATATTTACGTATGAATAATAAAGAGATTGAATTTGCGGGTGTGAATGTAAATTTTTAAGTTTCTCTGATTCATTTATAATATAATGTTCGTACATTTGTAAAATTATAACGGATGGAATCAAAATGAAGAAATACCCGATAGGAATACAGACCTTTTCAGAGATAATTCGTAAAGGTTATGTTTATGTGGACAAGACTGCACTTATCCATCAGTTGGTCAGTGAAAAGAAATATGTTTTCTTAAGTCGTCCACGTAGATTTGGTAAGTCTTTGCTTAGCAGTACGCTTCATTCCTATTTCAAAGGAGAAAAAGAATTGTTTGCCGGGCTTCAGATAGAAGAGTTGGAAACGGAATGGAATTCTTATCCGGTGTTACACTTCGATTTCAGTACCGCCAAAAATCATTTTGACATCAAAGAAATTCGAAAGGAAATTCTTCGGCAGATAGCTGTACTTGAAGAACAATACCACTGGAATGGTGATGTGGAACAGACCCCCGGACAAAGGTTGGATACTCTCATCCGTTACATATTCAGACAAACCGGAAAACAAGTAGTTGTCATTATTGATGAATACGACGCTCCGATGCTTGATGTCCTTCATGATGAGGCTTTGTTGGCTGATCTCCGCATATTGATGCAGGAGTTTTATGCACCATTGAAACCGTGTGATCCTTATCTTCGTTTTGTATTTATAACGGGCATTACCAAATTCTCGCAACTAAGCATTTTCAGTATTATAAATAATCTGAAAAACATTTCCATGTCACCGCAATATTCAGCTCTCTGTGGCATTACGGAAAAGGAATTGCTGGATGTGTTTGCCGAAGATATAGCCTGTATGGCTGAAGAGAACGGTCTGACACCGGAAGAGATGCACGATAAACTGAAAGAACAGTTTGACGGATATCACTTTACTCGGAATAGTGAGGATGTATATAACCCCTTTAGTTTGCTCAATGCCTTCGATGAAAAGTCCGTTGGTTCTTATTGGTTTGCTACGGGAACTCCGACTTATCTCATCCGGCAGTTGCAACGTTTCCGTACAGACATCACATCGTTGGATGATATTCAAGCTCCCGCTGGTGCATTCGACCGCCCTACAGAAGCCATGACGGATGCTCTTCCTTTGCTATATCAAAGCGGTTATCTTACCATCAAAGGATACGATGCCCATTGGGATACCTATCATTTGTCAATTCCCAATAAAGAAGTGCGTATTGGATTGATGGAAAACTTGTTACCTCTTTATACACAATTGGGAGATTACGAGAATCAAGGTTTTATCCGTCAATTTTGTCAGGCTTTGGATGCTGAAGACTTGGATGCAGCCTTAACAGCACTTCGTGCTTATATGGCCGGCATACCTTATACGGATGGAATGAAATCTGTTTTGGACGATGTGGGCAAAGCGGAAGGATTCTACGAATACTTGTTCTATGTATTGTTTTCGTGCATGAATCAATATGTACGTACGCAAGTGCGTACAAATACGGGACGGATTGATATGGTGGTTTATTTTCGTCATTCCATTTGTGTGTTTGAATTGAAAATTAACCGACCGGCAGTAGATGCTTTACGACAGATAGATGAGAAAGGTTATTTGCTTCCTTACACAGCTGATGGTCGTAAATTGGTGAAATGTGGCATCAGTTTCAATACGACAACACGTAATGTGGAGGAGTGGAAGTTAGGATAGGGTAGAATGGTGGATTATCCCTTGATTGCGGAATTAAGGTATACAATAAGAAGGAGAATGGAATTGAGTGTCTTTTCTCCTTCTTTCGTAATTATATTAAAACAATTAAGGCTATGTTTGAACGAATTATTAGTAAAAAGCTTTTAGGTATAATAGGAGCATTCTTGTTGTTTTCTTGTGAAATTGATAAAACCATTCAGATTTCTTCATTGGAAGAATTGGTGCGATATGCACAAATGGACAATCAGTCGGTAAAATTGAAACCAGGTATTTATCAGATGGATGAAGTTCCTCCAGATGATACGATAGCCAATCGGGTGGAAAGGAAACAATATCAGTATCTTGTTTTTTCGGGGTTATAATCGGTAAAGAAACGGTAGATACAACCATTATATCCGAAGGGAAAGTTGTTTATGAATGATTTCGCAAAATGTGTTTTGGATTTATTAAAATTAATCTCATGAAAAAGGCATTGTTTTTAGGTTGGCTGCTTATGTGTGTGCAGCTGAATGCACAGTTGGTAACATATCCTGAAGGATTGAGTACAGGAATGCCGCATAACGATGATTATACGGTGCGTGTACGTGTCCCTGGTGGCGAATGGAAAGACTTGTTTGAATATAATGTACAAGTCGACATGGACAAGGTGCAGGATGCTTCGATGGTACAATTTGATATGAACGGTACGGTAGAGGTAATGGTCAAGAAAAATAATGGAACCATTGAGCAAGTGGATATCCGGCCGAAAGTGCGGAATGTATCCTATGAAAAGCAAATGAATACCGTTACTTTTATGTTGGACAAACCGCAACATTTGTCCGTGGAATTCAATGGCGACCGTTTGCATAACTTGCATTTGTTTGCCAATCCGTTGGAAACAGAAACTTATTCTAAGGAAGAAAAGGGTGTGATGTATTTCGGACCGGGAGTACATCGTCCGAAGGACTTGCCGAACAATCAGATACGAATTCCCAGTCATACAACGGTCTATCTGGCTCCGGGTGCTGTCTTAAAGGCAAAACTGTTGGTGGATAAGGCCGAAAATGTACGGATTATAGGGCGTGGTATATTGGACCATCCTATTCGGGGCATTGAAATAACCGATTCAAGGAATGTGTATGTGGAAGGAATTACGGTGGTTAACCCAGATCATTATACTGTATTTGGTGGAGGCTCTTCGTATGTAGTCATCAAAAACCTGAAATCATTCAGTTGTAAAGGGTGGAGTGATGGCATTGATATGATGTGTTGTCATAACGTGTTGGTGGATAATGTCTTTATGAGAAATAGTGACGACTGTATTGCTCTCTATAATCATCGATGGAACTGGTGGGGAGGAACGGATGATATAATCGTTCAAAATTCCATATTATGGGCAGATATCGCTCATCCTATTAATATAGGTGGTCATGGGGATCCGGATTCAGAATCGGGAGAAATTATTCAAAATTTGACATTCCGTAATATCGATATATTGGAGCATGATGAGGACGATGTGCCTTATCAAGGTTGTATGGCCATTGATGCCGGTGATAAGAATCAGGTAAAGAATGTTTTGTTTGAAAATATTCGTGTGGAGAGTATACAGGAAGGCCGTTTGTTTCACTTGAATGTGCGCTTCAATCGTAAGTACGATAAGGCTCCTGGTAACAGTATAGAGAATGTAACTTTTCGCAATATTACTTATACAGGAGTGGGAGAAAATCCTTCTTTGATAAAGGGGCTGAGTCAAGACCGGATGGTGAAGAATGTTACTTTTGAAAATGTGATGATAAACGGAAAGCCGATGAAGGATTTGAACGGTTTTATAACCAATGAATATATAAAGGATATAAAAGTAAAATAAAGAATGCTGATAGGTTTTTGATATGAAACAGATAATGATATTTCTTTTTGCGTTGGTAGGTCTTTATGCTAATGCTCAATATACGCAACAATCTTTGGTGAAGTTCGATTATCAAACCGGTGAAGAAGGGAATAGAGCTTATCTCCGATTGCCTCGTGGACATAAAGAGGTGAAAGCCGTACTCTATTGCCATCAGAATATGACCGAGGAAGTACTGTTCCGTAGCAAATTGTTTTGTGAAAAAATGGATAGCTTGGGTGTCGCTATGGCCTTTGTTCAAAGAGGTTCTTTGAATTGGGACTTGAATGTTGTGGATGCGAATGGAGAAAATTGTCAGCAACGGTTTGAACGGTTGATGAAAGAATTTGCTGAAGGAACGGAACATCCCGAAATAGCTACGGCTAAGGTTATACCTTTCGGTCATTCGGCACAGGCTACCTTCCCTTGGAATTTTGCTGCCTGGAACAATGAGCGGACACTTTGTATCCTCTCTTTCCATGGAGATGCACCGCGAACCAATCTCTGTGGGTATGGTGGAGCCAATGTGGAATGGGGAAGAACCCGTAATATTGATTACATTCCCGGTTTGATGATAGAAGGTGAATATGAATGGTGGGAAGCACGGGTACGTCCGGCCTTGGCTTTTAAAATGATGTATCCGGATAGCCGTATCTCGTTCTTGTGCGATGCCGGTAAAGGGCATTTCGACCTTTGTGTAGAAACACTGGATTATATGGCTCGTTTTATAGCAAAGGCACTTGAAAATCCTCGTCCTACTGATGGCGTCTACTATTCACGCTGGTTGGAAGATGGTACAGAAAGTCAAGACCCACACGATTGTTTTTGGTATCAGGATGAAGAAATGGTAGAGTTGACAAAAAAACGTTATGAAGAGTCAAGAGGTAAACGAATGCAATATGTGTCGGCAAAAATGGATGGTGAATTACTGAAGTATGATGCCAATCGACATGTAAAAATCAATGTAAATTGTGAACAGAATGAGTTTACGTTAAAACCCGTATTTACCAATGCGGAACGTAATGCCATAAGTGAGGAACATGCTGATGTCCGTCCTCGAATTGTATTGATATCAGGACCGGCTATCCAAACGGGTGAATATACCTTCCGTATAGATCCTGACTATTTCGGAAAAGATTCGAAACGGCAATGGACCGGTGTTACACTATGTGTGGAGGCAGATGGTGATAATGTATATAAATCAGCTGTACAGGAATTGAATGTGCAAGTATATATAGAATGATAGAATCAGATGAAGATGAAAAAAAGTATATTGATAGCTTTGTTGGTTTTGCCTTGTTGGGGAATCAAGGCACAATCTGTGTATCCGGGCTTGTTTGAGGATAAAATGAAAATCAAGTTGCAGGCTCCGGTACAGGTAAAGAGTTTCGATTTGAAGAATATTCGATTATTGCCGAGCCGTTTTCGTGATAATATGATGCGCGATTCGGCTTGGATGGCATCCATTGAAGTCAATCGGTTGATACATAGTTTCCGTACGAATGCCGGTGTATGGGCCGGTCTTGAAGGAGGGTATGAAAGTTTGAAGAAATATGGCGGATGGGAATCGCTGGATTGTGAACTAAGAGGGCATACAACCGGACATTTGTTGTCGGCATACGCATTGATGTTTGCTTCTACCGGAAGTGAAGTTTTCAAGTTGAAAGGGGATAGTATTACTACCGAATTGGCCAAGGTACAACAAGTGTTGGGAGATGGTTATTTGAGTGCTTATCCTGAAGAATTGATAAATCGCAATATCCGAGGAGAACGTGTCTGGGCACCTTGGTATACACTGCATAAACTTTTCTCCGGATTTATAGACCAATATCTGTATGCCGGCAATGAGTTGGCTCTTGAAGTCGTGAAGAGGATGGGGGATTGGGCTTATCATAAGCTGAACTCCTTGGATGAAGAAACCCGTAAGAAAATGATTCGCAATGAGTTTGGGGGAATCAATGAGTCTTTCTACAATCTGTATGCCATTACGGGGGATGACCGTTATCAGTGGTTGGCGCAATTCTTTTATCACAATGATGTGATTGATCCGTTGAAAAAAATGAATGACGATTTGGAAACCAAGCATACCAATACGTTTATTCCGAAGGTTTTGGCCGAGGCGCGTAATTATGAACTGACCAATAGAGCAGAAAGTAAGGATTTGACCAATTTCTTTTGGCATACGATGATAGACTATCATACATTTGCTCCGGGATGCAGCAGTCAGAAAGAACATTTTTTCGATACGGATAAATTTTCCCAATATCTCAATGGCTATACAGGGGAAACTTGTTGCACATACAACATGTTGAAGTTGAGCCGGCATTTGTTTTGTTGGCAACCGGATGCAAAGGTGGCCGACTATTATGAACGGGCCTTGTATAATCATATCTTAGGACAGCAAGATCCCGAAACGGGTATGGTATGTTATTTTCTACCTATGCTGACCGGTGCCCATAAAGTATATAGTACGAAAGATAATTCATTTTGGTGTTGTGTAGGTAGCGGCTTTGAAAATCATGCCAAGTATGGGGAAGCGATTTATTATCATAATGAAAAAGGAATTTATGTTAATCTGTTCATTCCCTCGGAAGTTAATTGGAAAGAAAAAGGTTTGATTATTCGTCAGGAAACAAATTTTCCGACAGAAGATAAAACAACGTTTACTATACAGACCCATACTCCCGTTAAGACAACTTTATTCTTACGATATCCTTCATGGAGCGGAAAGATGCAGGTGATGGTGAATGGGAAAAGACAATCCGTAAGGCAGGAGCCAGGCTCGTATGTAGCGGTAACCCGTGAATGGAAGAATGGCGACAAGGTGGAAGTGACATACCCTATGGAATTCCGGTTGGAAGTGACACCCGACAATCCGAATCGGGGTGCCTTGCTATATGGCCCGATAGTATTGGCTGGTGAATTGGGAACGGAAGGTATGTCGGCACCGGCACCTTATTCCAATCCGAATGTCCGCAATGATTATTATACCTATGATTATAAGGTTCCCGCAGGAATGAACACTTCTTTAGAGATAGACTCCAAAGATTTGAAAAAATCTTTAGAACGTGTTTCAGAACATGAACTGAAGTTCATGACAAAGGATGGTCTTGTGATTTCGCCGCTTTACGATGTGCACCGTCAACGGTATGTAGTATATTGGAATTTGAATTATAAATAAAGAATATGAAAACAGCTTCGATAATTGGAATAGCATGGTTGGTTGTTGCGCCCGTATTTGGGCATAATAATAAGGCGTTGAATCTTATTTCACCAGATGGAAGTCATCAAACGACGTTTTATCAAGCAGAAAACGATGCTTTAGGGAAGGAAATACGATACTCTGTTTCCTTCAAAGGGAAGGAGGTTGTGAAAGACTCCCGTGCAGGATTGGAAATGGATAACCGTGTATGGGAAATGGCTTTGGGTGTAAGAAACTTGAAACAGCCTGATTCATGGATGGATAACTTGGAAGTGGATAGCGTGAACTATCATGCAGAGGTGGATAGTGTATGGCATCCTTTGTATGGAGAACGAAGCAAGGTGCGTGATTGCTATCAATCGGCTACTATGTATTTGTCCAAAAAAGACGGCTCGGACTATCGGATGAACATAGAGGTGCGTGCCTACAACGAAGGTATTGCGTTCCGCTATTTCTTTCCTGAGCATCCCAAAGCAATCTTTCATAAGGTGGTAGGAGATTTAACCGAATATACCTTCCCTGAAGGAACGATGGCGTGGGCGGAGCAATGGGCACAGTCTTTCTTTGACTATGTGGAAATTGATGAGATAAAGAAGCCAGTAGAACGAACTTTGACTTTGGAATTACCGAACGGGCTGTGGGCAGCTTTGACGGATGCCGATGTGGATGATTGGTGCCTGACCAAATTCATGGCTTCGGAGAAGAAAAAGAATACGTTGGAATCGGTCATGTATAGTCCGGTAGATATCGTTACTTATTATGCCACACCTTGGAAAATAGTGATGGCAGCCGACAAGCCTGGAGAATTGTTGGAACATAACGATATAATTCTAAATTTGAATCCTCCTTGTGAAGTAATGGATACTGATTGGATAAAGCCCGGTAAAATTATGCGTTCTACAGTCATCTCTACCGAAGCTGGTATGAAGACTATTGATTTCTGTGCGGCACACAACATACCTTATATGTTGTACGATTGGAAATGGTATGAGCCTTGTACCTCGCACGATGGGGATGCTACGCAAGTGGTAGATAAGGTGGATATGGCAAAAGTTATAGCATACGGTAAGGAAAAAGGGGTAGGGGTATGGTTGTATGTAAACCAACATGCTTTGATGAAGCAAATGGACGAACTGTTTCCATTATTAGAACAATGGGGGGTAGCCGGAGTAAAATCGGGCTTTGTTCAATATGCCAGTCATCGTTGGGCCACTTGGGTGCACGATATGGTACGTAAAGCTGCCGAACATCAGTTGTTGATGAATATCCATGACGAATTCCGGCCGTCGGGATTCAGTCGTACTTATCCCAATTTGTTGACTCAAGAAGGTATTTGTGGAAATGAAGAATGGCCGGATGCCACACATAATGTAACTTTGCCATTTACCCGCATGATAAATGGGGCGGCCGATTATACCATCTGTTATTACGACCAACGGTTGAAAAATACACATGCCCATCAGTTGGCTGCATCGTTGGTGTTCTATAGCCCTTTGCAAACCATTCTCTGGTATGATACGCCAGATAGGTATCAAGGTGAACCGGAAATGGAGTGGTTTGAAAATTTGAAGACGGTGTTCGATGAATCGAGAGTGCTTGACGGTATGCCGGGAAAGAACATTGTCATGGCTCGTAGAAAAGGAATAGAATGGTTTGTTGGAGCTATGACCAATAATGAAGGCTCTACCGAAAAAGTGGATTTGTCATTCCTTGACAAGAACCGGACGTATTTAGCGTATATCTATACGGATGGTGGAGAAAAGGTGAAAACCCGTACTCAAGTGAAATGTTCCTACCTCTTGGTTGATGCTTCTCAAGTTCTGACGTTTCAGCTAAAACCTAAAGGAGGTGCAGCTATTCGTTTAGTTCCTATTGACAATCAAGAAGCGAAAAAATATAAGAAATACAATGGGAAAGCATTATAAATTCAAACATGATTAGGTGTTTGTATCTGTTGAAACGTATACTATCATAGTAAGTAGTTTTAAATAATAGGTCTCTCAAAAGGTATTAGTTTTTTAGGGATAAAAAGATTTTGGGTATTGGAGTATCAAGCTATGAATAATATATTTAAGATAATAGGTGGATTGTTTTCTCTTTTTTTCTTAATGTCTTGTAATGAGAAAATAGAGGTGGTATACGTATCTGTGTCTAATCCTTTGGAGATAGAAAGAAAAGAAGAAATAGTTGAAATTTCCTTGGATACTCTACAACGGATGTGGAAGAAACTCGGTAATGAACTGTTTGTCATTACAGATGTCCTTTCAGGAGAAGAAATGGAGTCTCAGCTGACTACGGATGGTAAACTGATTTTTTTAGTCTCTTTGAAAGCAAAAGAGGTACGAAATTATCGAATTACCCGAGGAATACCCACCGAATTTCCTTCATCTGTATATGGTAGGCTATATCCGGAACGGGAAGAAGATATAGCTTGGGAAAACGATAAAGTGGGTTTCAGGGTATATGGACCTCCTTTGCAAAAAAGAGGAGAAAAAGCGTATGGATATGATTTGTTCTTGAAAAGAGTGAATGGTCTTGTGCTGGAGGAAATATATGCACGAGAACTGGACTCTATCGCTTGGAAACGAATTAATGCCTTGAAAGCAGAAGGTAGGACTGATGAAGCCGAAAGCTTGATTCGAATGATATCTTATCATGTGGATCATGGCTTGGGAATGGATTGTTATGCTGTAGGACCAACTTTGGGCGCAGGGACGGCGGCTTTGCTTGAAAAAGATTCAGTCATTGTTTATCCCTATTGCTATAAGGAATATGAACTGATAGACAATGGCCCGTTGAGGTTTACTCTCAAACTGATTTTTCATCCAATAACTATAGGGAATGATGAAGAAGTTATTGAAACACGATGGATTCAGTTGGATAAAGGTTCTCACTTAAATAAAACAATTGTGTCCTATCAGAATGTGACAGAAACATTGGATATGGTTACAGGTATTGTTGTACATGAATCTAATCCCGACAGTTTGGGTGGAAATGCATTGGAAGGTTATACATCCTATGTAGATAGAACTATTGAACCGGATGGAGAGAATGGATTGATATATATAGGTACTGTTTTACCGGATGGATACAAACAAATAGCCTTAAAAAAAATAGAAGAACCGATTGGTGGGGTTTCAGGGCATTGGTTAGGTTATACAACCTATGAACCCAATACTCCTTTTACATATTATTGGGGCTTTGGATGGAATAAATTTGGCTTTAATGGTTGGAATGACTGGAATGACTATTTGAAAAATTATGCTTTGAAACAACGTCATCCGTTAGAAGTGAAAATGAAGAAATAAGGATATAAAGATGAAAATGAAAACTTTAACAACTTTCCTGTTGGGGACTGTGTTGATCGCTTGTTCAAATGAAGATAATTCGTTTTGTGTGAATACGGAACTTGACTATTGTCACACCCAAGTAGAACGAACTTTGTCCGAATTGAAGGACGAACAGGGTATTATTGATTATACCATGATGCCACGAAACATTATGGATAGTCTGACTACATGGCATTGTCGTCAGGTGAGTGAAAAGGAATGGTGTGGAGGCTTTTGGCCGGGTATTTTGTGGTATGATTATGAATATACAAAAGATACTCGGATAAAAGAGGAGGCCGAGAAGTTTACGGCATCCTTGAAGTTCTTATCGGAAATGCCACCTTATGACCATGATCTGGGCTTTTTAATGTTTTGTAGCTATGGAAATGGATATCGGTTGACACAGAATCCAGCATACAAACAAGTGATTATCCATACGGCCAATGCGTATAAGGCTTTGTATAATCCAAAAGTCGGCGCATTGCTTTCGTGGCCAAGACATGTGGCTGATTACGGTGGCCATAATGTGATTATGGATAATATGATTAATCTGGAAATGTTGTTCTGGGCTGCAAAGAATGGAGGCGATATTGATTTGTATGATATTGCGGTAGCTCATGCTGATAAAACCATGAAACATCATTTCCGACCTGACTTTACATCCTATCATGTTGCGGTATACGATACTTTGACGGGAAATTTGATAAAGAAGTGTACTCACCAAGGATATGCAGATCATAGCATGTGGGCGCGTGGACAGGCTTGGGCTATCTATGGCTATACAGTTGTTTATCGGGAAACACAGGATGTGAAATATTTGGATTTTGTTCAGAAAGTAACGGATGTCTATTTGGCTAACTTGCCGGAAGACTATATACCTTATTGGGACTTTAATGATCCTGCCATTCCGAATGCTCCTCGTGATGCTTCTGCAGCTTGTGTGGTAGCTTCTGCCTTGTTGGAACTATCGACTTATTTACCGAATGCAAAGGGACAAGGTTATAAAGATGCAGCTGTAAAAATGCTGGAAAATCTAAGTACTTCTTCCTATCAATGTGGTGTCAGTAAGCCTGCCTTCCTTTTACATTCTACAGGTCATAAACCGGCCGGCTCTGAAATTGACGCTTCAATAATATATGCAGATTATTATTACATAGAAGCGTTATTGCGTTTGAGTAAACTATAGTTTTATCGGTTTATTTTATACTTTGACCAACAGATACATTCAAACTTTTGCTTGTCTTTCCGTGCAAAAAGTTTGCGTATTTAATGAACAGATGTAATTTTGCTCCCTGTTTAAGGAATATGATGAAAAATAGAAAGCAAAATGATGGTAAGATTGCGCATGGAAATGACGTATCTCTTCAAGTGGGTTTTACGGTACAACGTAGCCGATACAAGGAATTGACTTTTTGGAGCGAGGATGAGACGGTGGCAGGAACAAGGAACATGCCTCGTACCCCCGGAGTTACGGTTACTTTACCCTTACTGTCAGACCTTTTAAGCGTTTTGATTTTTCTTTGTCGGGAGTGTATACAGGACGTATGCATGTGCCCCATTTTGCACCGACCGACGAGATACCGTCTGATTATGCCTATACTTAT
>CAZJFI010000022.1:0-15093 GCA_964545265.1 uncultured Phocaeicola sp. | reverse complement strand
AACACCCGAAGAAGATACCGAGAAAGTAGTAGTTGATATATATTAATGTTTATAGATAGAACCATGAAAAAAACGATGAAGTTTGTATTGATATTCGCTTTGGTATGGACGGCGCAGACGCTGTTCGCACAGGATTTTGACAAGGCGTTCGAAGAAAGCAAGAAAATTGAACAACAAATCAAGCGCACCAGTTTTCCTGGTAGAGTGTATAACATTGTGGATTTTGGCGCAAAGGCCGATGACCCCGAATTTGCTTGTCACGAAGCCATTAACTTGGCCATCATTACTTGTAGCCAGCAGGGCGGGGGAACAGTATTGATTCCAGATGGTACATTCTATACAGGCCCTCTTACGCTGAAGAGCAATGTAAACCTGCACTTGTCGGACAAGGCTACACTGAAGTTCCTGACCGACCAAAAGTTGTATTTCCCCGGTGTGCTTACCCGTTGGGAAGGGTTGGATTGTTACAATGCACACCCGTTGATTTATGCGTATGGTGAAACCAACATTGCCCTGACCGGTAAAGGAACCATCGACGGACAAGGCTCCAACGAACATTGGTGGTATATGTGTGGCGCCAAGCACTACGGATGGAAAGAAGGATTGCCCAGCCAGAAGTTAGGTAGCCGGGAACGCTTGATGGGACAGGCCGAACTGAAGCGCCCCATCTACGAACGAGTGATGACTCCCGAAGATGCCCTTCGCCCGCAACTCATCAACTTTTATCATTGCAACACCGTTTTGATAGAAGATGTAACCCTCCTCAATTCTCCTTTCTGGGTGATTCACCCCATGTTCTGCGAAAGCCTTATAGTTCGTGGCGTGCACATCTTCAACCGTGGCCCTAATGGTGATGGTTGTGACCCGGAATCTTGCAAGAACGTTCTGATAGAAAATTGTCACTTTGATACGGGTGATGATTGTATCGCTATTAAGAGCGGACGTAACGAGGATGGCCGTAAATGGGATACACCGAGCGAAAACATCATTGTACGTGGTTGTGAAATGAAGAACGGTCATGGTGGTGTGGTGATTGGTAGTGAAATCTCCGGTGGTTATCGCAACTTGTTTGTAGAAGATTGTGTGATGGACAGCCCCGAGCTCGACCGTGTAATCCGTATCAAGACCAACACTTGTCGGGGTGGCTTGATTGAGAACATCTATGTGCGTAACATCAAGGTAGGTCAGTGTAAGGAAGCTGTGCTCCGCATTAACCTTCAGTACGAAAGCAACGAAAATTGTAACCGTGGCTTTACTCCCACCGTACGCAATGTACACCTGAAGAACGTGACCTGCGAAAAGAGTCAGTATGGCATTGTAGCCATCGGCTTGGAAGACGACAAATATGTGTCCAACATTTCTGTTGAAGATTGTCGTTGGAACAATGTAACCCAAAATGGCAATCGCATTGAAAATGTAAAGGATATTACTACGAAGAATCTGTATATCAACGGTAAGTTGGTGAAGAATTTGAAATAAGTTCGAAAAATGCCTTCATAAGTTTCACGGCTTCTTAACTTGTTATGCGATAGTGAGTTATGGTGAAACTTCAAGCCTTCACAAAGGTTTCACATGTTTCACCGGAGTAAGGAGAAGAAAACGATGAGTTAACCCTCCTAAAACGATGTTTTACAAGCAATAAAACATCGTTTTACCCAAAGGACAATGAAAAACGGTGAAACTTGGTGAAACTAAAAAATGAGCTGATGTTTCACCCAAACAAGCGGAGAATCAATTGTTTACGATGCGGTGAAACTTGTGAAGGTAGTTTTCTGTATTCATTTTCTCAACGATGGCAAGTTTTGCCTTTTAAGATGATAATTTCTTATTAGAAAGAATCTACCATCAAATCCTTACGGCCTAATAGGCTGAAAATGGTGATGTTATTATCTTCGTTGAGAATGCGGAGCGCACGTAGCATTTCGTTAAGTGTAGAACCGCTGGTAGTAACATCGTCTACCACAAGAATATTTTGTTTCCGGATGGAGGCGCATAGAGCTTTGTCTTCTTCGTTACGGAAACGAAGGAAGTTCATGATGTATGGACGGAATTTGCTTTTCCTTACATCTTTGGCGATGGTGAAATAATCTTTTTGGTGTATCAGTTCCATCATTCCTTGAATGTTTTGCCGTACTTCTTCCTTCTGTGCTTCGGTGTAACGCGGACGGCCATTTTCGAGAACATCGTTCAAATATTGTTCTTCATAGGCATGTATGTCGAAGGAGATGTTTTCAGGTAATGATTTGACAAGATCCATTCTGTGAAGTGATGGCTGTGCAAACCGATAGATGTAACGAAGCATATATTGGTTGACTTTGCTTGAAGATTCTGGCATCACAACCAAATCGTAATCATATAAGTTGATTTGGCGGTTGAGGTCATTGATAGCCTTTTGAATGAATTGGGTGAGGTTAGGTTCTTTTTGAATGGATTCTGAGAATTTTACATATTTAATAAAGGCGGTACGTACGCTTCCATTTACGGAATCCGCAAACTCGTAACCATAGTAGAAACATTTGCCAAAGGCTTCCACTTGATAACCGGAACCGGTCAAGCTGACAATATCATCTACACCATCATGCTCAAAATCGAAGATAAACATTTGTTTCTCCTGGTCAAAAGTTACTCCCATAATCTTTATTGTTTAATAAAAGAATCGTACATTAGTCTGCAAATATAACAAATCTGTGGGAGTTTGCAATGTAGTTGTATTTATTATTTGCGGATATTTTAATGATGGAGAGGATGATAAACAGAAATCGGCAGAGAATTGCTTCTTCTGCCGATTCGTCGGGATGAGGCGACTCGAACGCCCGACCCCTACGTCCCGAACGTAGTGCGCTACCAACTGCGCTACATCCCGATTGCTTTCGCAAGTGGTGCCACCAGGAATCGAACCGGGGACACAAGGATTTTCAGTCCTTTGCTCTACCAACTGAGCTATGGCACCTTGCTGAATTGCGGGTGCAAAGGTAGATAGTTTTTTTAAATGGTGCAAATTTTTAGAAAGCTTTTTTTGTAAGACAGAAAATCGTTGGTTTTATTTGTATTGGTTGCGGTATTCTCGAGGAGTACAGTTGCTGAACTTGGAAAATGTTTGGTTGAAGTTGCTGATGGAATTGAATCCACATTCATAGGCTATGTCCAGAATATTTTTGTCGGTTGTCAGAAGTTTACGTTGGGCATGGGCAATTCGTTCCATGGCCAAATGGTTGCTTAGTGTATGTCCAAATGTTTTCTTGAATATGAAATTGGTATAATCAGGGTGTAGTCCAACGGCCTTGGCTATGTCGCTAACTTTGATGGGCTTGTCGTGATGCTTGGCTATATAGATGCAAATTTCTTCAATTAACTTACTTTCGTTTGAATGGGTAAGTTTTAGGGAAGGTGAATTCTCTTGAATAATATTGTCGGACATACGGATAAGACGACTTTCTATTTCTAACCCGGTCGCAATTGAATTACCGTTTTGAACGTTTAAATCGTGATACCAATTCTCGAAATGGAATAGGTCATTCGATGCAAACCTGTCGTTGGAGTCGATAAGTACTTCTGCATTGAGAATTCTGTCGATGAATTCTTTGGGGAGATTCCATTTCAAAAATTGAGTGAATGGAATAGTACAGACATAGTAAAAACTATCTTCTTCGCTATAGTCAATGATTTGATGGGGAATTAACCCCCAAAATAGGGCTAATCGGCACGAAGGAACTGTAACTCGTTTGCTTTGTATCAAATATGTGATTTCTCCTTTGGGAAGAAAGTTCAGTTCTATTTCGTTATGGCGGTCAAACCTTTTCATGGAATTAGGTTTCCACTTTTCGCAAGTCAGTCCATAAGGTTGGAAAGAGTTACGTCTTTCATCAAAAGACTTTAGAATCTTGGAATTTAGAAAGTTTTTCATGAAATTTGCTTAGCTTATACGAAAAATCCGTTGCAAATTTGCAATCATAAATCAATAAAACCAAATTTTATGAAGAGAATATTTGCTTTCCCTGAAAAAGGAATCATGAAAAACATTCCGTTTATCAAGTTCTGTTTTTATTTTTTTCTGTTGATCTTTCCGTTGTATGCTCAAGCTTCTTCTTTAGGAAAGCCACGTGTGATTGTCTTGACTGATATTGAAAATGAACCTGACGATGCCATGTCGTTGGTAAGGTTTCTGACCTATTCTAACCAATGGGATGTGGAAGGATTAGTGGCTACTACATCGGTACATCAGAAGCATAAGTTGGCTACTTGGAGAATACGTGAGATAGTAGGCGCTTATGCTGAAGTACAACCTAATTTGTTGAAACATGAGGCTGGGTATCCTTCGGCTGATTATCTCTTCTCTATCATAAAAGAAGGAAGAGCCGATTATGGTATGAATGCGGTAGGTGAAGGCATGGATTCGGAAGGTTCCGATTGGATTATCCAAATGTTGGATAAGGAAGACGAACGGCCGGTATGGGTGTTAGTTTGGGGAGGGCCCAACTGCTTGGCACAAGCTTTATGGAAAGTGAAGCATACACGTAGTGTCGAAGAAATGGATGCTTTTGTTCGTAAATTAAGGGTATATACCATTTCCGATCAGGATGATAGTGGTATGTGGATTCGGAAGACATTCAAGGATTTGTTCTATATCGTAAGCCCGGGATATAATGCGTTTGGTGCTTATCATCATTGTACTTGGAGTGGCATTGCAGGAGATAAGTTCCACGGACGATTTGCCGGAGCCGATCCTCATTTGGTAGATAATCCATGGCTGGATGAACATATCCGTAGTAAGGGGCCGTTGGGGGCACAATATCCACAAGTGAAGTTTATGATGGAAGGCGATACACCTACTTTCCTTTATTTGATTGATAATGGGTTGGGTAATCCCGAACATCCGGAATGGGGTAGTTGGGGAGGACGATACGAGTTTTACCAACCCCGAATGCAACGGTGGTTTGCCGAGCCGGAAACTCGTCCTATCTGGACGGATGCGGTGGATGAAGTGTGGGGAAATGACAACTCCTGGCATACAAGCAATCATGCAACTATTTGGCGTTGGCGGGTAGCTTATCAAAATGATTTTGTAGCTCGAATGGATTGGACCATAAAAGAATATAAGGACGCTAACCATCCACCGGTAGTGAAATTACTTTCTTCTAAAGAGATGACAGCTAAAGTGGGCGATACTATCGAACTGAGTGTAGAAGGAAATGATCCCGATGGAAATCCGCTTTCTTACCAATGGTTTTATTATCCCGAAGCGGGAACTTACACAATCTCGACCGGAAGAACCGGACAGCCTCTGAAGATAGAAAATGCTGATAAAGCCAAAGCACATTTTGTAATACCCAAAAGCCAACGCTTGGGAACCATGCATATCATTGTAGCAGTAACCGATAATGGTACTCCTGCACTGACTCGTTATGAACGGGCTATTATCCATGTAAAACCTTAAAAAACGAATAATCATGAAGATAAAGACTTTAGTTTTGTTAAGTATGTGCTTGTTGGCCTTCTCCGCTTGTGCCGACAAGGAAACTGTTTCTAAACCTCGTGTACTGATTAGTACGGATATAGGCGGTACAGACCCCGATGACAATCAGTCCATGGTACATCTACTGATGTACACTGATAGGTTTGAACTGGAAGGATTGGTCTCATCGCCTTCGTTCGGTAACGGGTCTAAGGAGGAGATTCTTCGAATGATTGATTTGTACGAAAAGGATTTCCCGAAACTCAGTAAGCATATCGAGGGGTTGATGACTCCCGAAGAACTTCGCCCGCTATGCAAGCAGGGTAGAAGGGGAAATTTCCCTTTCTTAAGTATAGACGAGCCAACCGAAGGGTCGGACTGGATAGTACAATGTGCCCGTAAGGAAAGCGACCGCCCGTTGTGGATATTGGTTTGGGGAGGGCTGGAAGACTTGGCACAAGCACTTCATACTGCCCCGGATATAGCAAATAAAATCCGGGTATATTGGATTGGAGGTCCTAATAAAAAATGGAGTGTAAACAGCTATGCCTACATCGTGGAGAATTTTCCGAACCTTTGGATGATAGAGAACAATGCTTCGTACAGAGGTTTCATTGCCGATGCCAAGAATCCCTCTAAGTATCATGGAGGCTATTATGAGGCTTGTATAAAGGAGGCAGGAAACTTGGGGGCCGATTTCAAGGACTATTACGAAGGCAATGTAAAGATGGGCGATACTCCTTCCTTATTATATTTAATGAAGGGGAATCCAAATACTCCCGAAGGAGAGTCATGGGGAGGCAGCTTCGAAAAGATAACTCAAAGCCCCCGCACGGTATTTAATCGACATACTATCCTTCAGGATACTGTTCCTGTCTATTCGGTGATAGAGTATCGATTCGAAGGACCGGTAATAGATGAAGAACCGGGCACACCTTGCTTTACCTATCGCATAGACAAACAGGATTGGAGTGGTTGTTATTTGGGGAATGGCGTTTATGGAGTGCGCTATGCGGCCAAGGCACCGGCTACGCTGGATTATGCCATTACTTCAAGCATCAAAGAATTGGATGGAACCAAAGGAAGTATTGTGGTCAGTGAATTATGGCCGGGAAAATGTACGGAAACGGCTTATCCGTTGGGCAACAATTGGTATACAGATAAAGGAGATACCGCTCTTTTTGGTGGTAAATGGCAAGGATTTGAAACCGTAGCCAAGTGGCGTGAGGAAGTTTTGGCCGATTGGACAAAACGGTGGAATTTACTGAAGAAATAAAACGTATGTATTTAATTATAACTATGAAAAAGATTCTAAACCTTATTTTTTTATTGTTGCTTGTTACAGTTCCAATGAAAGCGGAACGGAACAGGTTGATTGTAATGTCGGATATTGGGGGCTCGGATCCGGATGACCAACAGTCGTTGGTACATTTATTGACAGTGTTGGATGGCATCGATTTGGAAGGCTTTATTTATCAGCATGCATGGGTGAGTTTTAATAAAGGGAATGAAGTCAAAGTAGTAAATGAAGTACTTTCGTCATACGAAAAGGTTTTCCCTAATTTACAGGTGCATGGCAAGGGATTTCCAAATGTGACTGTACTGCGCCAGCTGATAAAACATGGGCAAAAGGAAGCGGCTATGCATGGAGTGGGAGAAGGAAAAGATTCGCCAGGGTCTGAACTGATTATTGAAGTGGTAGATCGTAACGATTCACGTCCGGTGTGGATAGCTGCATGGTCGGGACTGAGTACATTGGCGCAGGCGCTTTGGAAAGTACAGCATACACGTACTCCCAAGGAAGTGAGCCGATTTGTAAAGAAACTCCGTGTATATGACATTTTGGGGCAAGATGATGCCGGTGCTTGGTTGGTCACCCAATTCCCGGAACTTGTCTATATCCGTAATAAGGCGGTATATGGTTGGGCACCTTCCGATGAATGGACTCGGGAACATGTTCAGCAGATAGGCGAATTAGGTAAACAATATCCCAAACGTATTTGGGCTACCGAAGGAGACAGTCCTTCTTTCCTGTATGTTGTAGATAATGGTTTGAATTTCCCGGAACATCCCGATTGGGGCGGATGGGGAGGCCGCTTTGATATTGACAAGAAAGAAAACATCCGTTCCATGGATTGGGTCGTTAAAAGCGGATTGGACGAAACGAAATACGACCCGTATCTGATGTTGGGCGCATCGAAAGAAGGTGGCCAGGCCATTAATCGTTGGAAGGAAGATATTTACAATAATTTGGCTGCCCGAATGATATGGACGGTTACAAACAATTATGGCGAAGCAAACCATCATCCTATAGCGGTAATAGGTACAGATAAATCGACTTGTGCTATATATAAGAATGTAAAATGTGGAGAGACTATCAAATTGGATGCTTCCCGTTCTTCAGATCCAGATGGAGACCAATTGTCTTATCAATGGTTTTTTTATCAAGAACCAAGTACGTACATAGGGAACTTGACACTTGATGGGCAAGGTGATAAACTGACCATACATATTCCTTCAGATGCCAGCGGAAGTACCATACATATTATTCTTCGTGTTTCGGATGGTGGCATTCCTAGTCTGGTGGCTTATAGGCGTTTGATTGTAAAAGTTAAATAAAGGATAAAATAGCGGATGTGTTTGTGGCACACCCGCTATTCCCCTTTATTTTTCGCGTCGACAAGGCGATTCGTTCATAAACAAATGCGATTTCTGATAACCTCCAAAGTCAACGATAATCTTTTGGAAGACAATGCCCGGATCTAATGGCTTGAGGTATAATGTCTGCAAACCATCTTCTTTATTTTCAAGGCTAAGGGTAGCCTTGGATTCTACCACTCTGCCGGCTACGGTGGGGTAGTAGATGGAGTAGATGTTTTCCGGTTCTTCGTTCAAATTGGCGTTGAAGTTGATTTCTTTCGATTCATTTCCTTCGAAGCCTACGGTGTATGAATGGCCGGCCGGATCATGGAAAGGCAAAGTAGATTTTACTACCACGTGAACGGTCACTTGTTTTACATCCTTAGGGACATTCAGCTTATAGGTCAATGTGGCATTGTCGGTGGATTGGGTATAAGGCATCAAAGCAACTCCACTGAGAGTACGTCCCATGTATGGGATGGTAGTCCATTGGGTAGCCTGGGTTGCTTCGGCCTGGTAATAGTGTTCGGCTTCCATGACCACTACCTTGTCTTTGGCTTCAAATACATATCCTCCCGGGGTAGTGTCGTTGATTCGATAGATTTCAGGCAACTTGTCGGCAGGAAAGTTGTCGTTCCAACTGGTGTAGCCGATGTGCTTTTGTGTCATCATACCATTCCACTTACCGTTGGCCATGTGGTGGTTGAAGTCGTGACACAATTCGGCATCACGTTTGAAGGTTGCTTCCACCTTGTCGGCCCACTCATTGGCTTTCGGGTTGTTTTCCTTATACAGCTTGTGGTTCATGGCTTGTGCATAATACATTTCGTAAAGGTTGGCCATGGCTTGTACAGGGAAAAGTATCAGTTGCTTATAGGCATCTTTATATTCAGGTTTCAAGCTAAGGTATTGGCGAAGTGCTTCGGTTTCCAGTTTCAAGTATTCATCGGACACTTGTTTCCATTCTCCGTTTTCAATGTTGTAGGTTCTGGAGTTGAGCATTTCGGGGGTTACTCGTCCGTTGTATTTGGAATACAAGTTCAAGATTCTCATGGCCTCGTCGGCTTGGTTTTCACCGAATTGTTGTGCGCAGAAGGCTCGGGCGTGTTCCAACAGATTGTCGGCGGAATATTGGTTCGGATTCCATGCCATATCCATGAACAAGGAAATAGGATATTCCATCGGCTTCAAGTCGCCTACATTCAGTACCCAAAGTTTGTCTACTCCGTAACTGTAGGTCAGTTGGAGCTGTTCCCAAATATGTTGGATAGGCGAAACGTTGAGCCACTTGGTATTTCGTGGCGCACCTACATAGTCCACATGGTAATACATACCCCAACCACCCGGGTGTTTTCTTTCTTCGGCATTAGGTAATTTACGGACATCACCCCAATTGTCGTCGCTAAGCAGAATAATGACATCATCGGGTACACGCAACCCTCTGTCGTATAACAATTGTACTTCTTTGTACAATGCCCATACTTGTTGGCGTTTCTTGGCAGGTTTGCCTGTTACATCCTTAATGATTTTCCGTTGGTTGTTGATGATTTTATACATCAGTTTCATGATACCTTCGTAATCGGGGGTGTATTCATCGTCGTGACCTTCCTTGCCTCCCATAGCGGTATCGCCATCGCCACGCATACCAATGGTAATCAAGTCTTCCGTATTCTTGGCACGTTCCATCCCTTCGCGGAAGAATTTGTCAATTACTTTCTGATTGGTGGCATAGTCCCATGCGCCATATTCCTTACGGTTTCTGGCCCATTCCTGATGGTTACGTGCCATGGGTTCGTGGTGCGAAGTACCCATAATAATGCCCATTTCATCGGCCGTTGGGCTGTTCAATGGGTCATCGGCATAGAAACTCCATCCCCACATGGCCGGCCAAAGATAATTACCTCGCAAGCGAAGAATCAGTTCGAAAACTTTTTCGTAGAACTTATGACCACCGTATTCGGTGCCGAAGGTATTCTTTACCCAACTGGTCAAGCAGGGAGCTTCGTCGTTTAAGAAGAGGCCACGGAATCTTACAGCCGGTTCTCCATCGGTATAGCTACCCGCTTTGATGCTGATGGTAGAATGTTTCTGTACGGGCACATCTGCCCAGTAATACCAAGGCGATACGCCCATCTGTTCGCAAAGCTCGTAAATACCATAGATGGTACCTCGTTTGTCGCTACCGGCAATCACTACCGCTTCGTCCATGCCTTCGAAAGGATTGGCTATGGTTTGTAGGATATACTTTTCATGTTTTCCCTTCAGTTCCTGGCTATCCATCTTTTTTGTGGCAATGAGTTTCTTGATCCATTCACTTTGATCAATACTTCCCACAATGATGGCACGTTTTGCCGATGGCTGGTTTATAAGCTCAGGCGTAGTACCTGTAACTTGCATGGCGTCGTTCTGCAGGTTAGTAGCAGCCCGCCATACGCCTTTATATTCGTTCTTGTCGATAAGGATAGGAAGTGCTTTCCCGTTTTGAATCCAGACAAAACCTTCGGGAGTGAAGTTGACAAATGTTTTTGCTGCTGATGCCGGCAAACAGATGAACAAAGTCAGCAACATCAGGAGCCATGAATGTTTCAATTTCGTTTTCATGATATAAGTTGTTTAATAATTTCTAATGTTACAAAGATATATAAATAATGTGGTTATTTCTTATTCCTTTTGTTTCCTTTTTTAATAGGAGATGTTACAAAAAGCATTTGTGGGTTTAAAAATCTTTTCCTATGTATCATGAATCTTTTAATATATTGCAACATTGGCTTGGAGTACATTTTATTTATGATTTAGCACCATTTTAATTTGGGTTATTGTGAAAGAATGTTTTAATTTGCTTCTATTAATATATGATGCAATAAATATGAGGAACTTACTTTTTCTTTGCTTTATTATTTGGAGCATTTTCGCTGGGGGACAAGTGCGTATGTTTACTACAGATAATGGGTTGTCCAGTAGCTTGATTAATGACATATGTCAAGACCGTAATGGTATGATTTGGATTGCTACGGAAGATGGCTTGAATCGTTATGACGGAGCTAAGTTAACAGTCTACAAACATAATCCGGAAGACGAACATTCTTTATGTCATAATTATGTACGTACAATTATGGAAGACAGTAAAGGACATTTAATCGTAGGAACATATAATGGTATTCAGATTTATAATCCGGAAACAGATGATTTTAGTGTAGCGGCAGAGTGGAATGATGGAAGTACTTTTTGCAATATCATCGTTTCTTTTGTGGAATTGAGTAATGGGGAAATATGGGCGTCAGGAAATAGTATGTGTCGGTTGGAGTATAAAGATGAAAAAGTGATAGCCCATAGACTGGAATTACCTATGCCTACTAAGGAGGTAAGCTATATGCTGGAAGATTCACGCGGGAATGTATGGTCGGTAGTAGCTGGGAGAAAGATTGCATTGATGGATGTGGCAGGTAAGGTGTCATATTTTTTGCAGGGGAATGACGAGCTCCATTTGACGGGAATATGTGAGGATATATATGGAAATATATATGTGGGTAGTATGGAAAAAGGATTGTTGAAATATAATCCGAAGGAAGCGCAATTTATCCCGATACCTTATTATAAGAATTGTAAATTGCCTGTAAAATCTTTATATAAGGATAAGAAAGGCCGTATTTATATCTGTACGGATGGGATGGGAGTAAAAGTGTTGGATAGGGAGAGACAATTGGTAGTTGATACTTCTTTTGAATTAGGTAACATAGATTCCAGACGTTCAAAAATTCATTTCATGTTAAAAGATAACTCGGAAAATGTTTGGTTGGGATTATATCAAAGAGGAGTTTTCATGATTCCTAAATTGAAAAATGAGTTCAATTACATAGGCTATAAATCCTTTGATAAAAATTTAATCGGTTCTGATAATATAAATTCTCTGTGTAAAGATAATGAGGGAACATTATGGGTGGGTACAGATAATGATGGCATTTATGGAATATCTCTTGACGGGAAACCGAATGTGCATTTTAGGAATTTGGGAATTAGTTCTTCTGTACCGAATGTGATAATGAGTATTTACGAGGATTCGGAAAATAATTTATGGTTAGGTTCCTATTTGGGAGGTATGAATAGGCTTAATCGTAAAACAGGACATTGTGAGTATGTCAAAGATTTGTTGAATGAACAAGGGAATCCTGTAGAATATGTGTATGATTTTGCGGAAGACAGTGATAAAAGATTGTGGATTGCTACGATGGGTGATGGCTTATATTGTTATGATTTGAATTCAAGACAGATTATAAAGAACTTGCCCAAATTAGTTGATAACAGGTGGGTGACAAATCTATATTATTCAAAAGATAATAAATTGTATGTGGGTACTTATGATGGAGTGGGATGTATTGATTTGAATACGGATGAGTATAAAACTGAATGGTTTTTGCGTAGACAAATAATATTGTCCATTTATGAGGATAAAGCTGGAAAGATATGGTTAGGTACATCTTGTGGATTGGTGGAATGGGAATTGAAAGAGGCGCAATTTTTCACCTATACACAATCGGATGGATTACCAAGTAATGCTATTTATGGTATAGAGGGGGATGCAGATGGCTGTTTGTGGCTGAGTACCAATGCAGGATTGGCCCAATTTAATACAGAAACTTATGAGGTAGTTAATTATTATGTAACTGATGGGTTACAAGGAAATGAATTTTCCAAAAATGCTTCGTTTAAGGATAAGGACGGTATCATTTATTTTGGAGGGATTAGCGGTATTACGTATTTCAATCCGTCGAATATATCAGATCCTTCTCAAAAGTGGACTGTACGTATTAGTGATTTTTATTTGAATAATCGTCCGGTACGTAAAGGGATGACAAGCGCAGGAAAATCTATTATAGATTGCTCTGTTTATGAAGCTGAAGAATTCAAATTGGATTATGAAGATAATTCATTCAGTATTGAATTTGCTACATTGGAGTTAAATGCCGGAGAACGTATTGTATACCATTATGCTATGGGAAACAATGAATGGATTGCTTTACCCAAAGGGGTGAACAGAGTTTCTTTTAGTAAATTAGCACCAGGTGACTATGTATTTCGAGTAAAAGTTATGGATAATACATTGGAGTCCGATGTAAAAAAAATAAAGATAGTCATTCGTCCGCCCTGGTGGGCTTCTTGGTGGGCAAAAACCATATATATGATATTGTTTATAGGGTCGATATGTTTGGTTGTTTTGCAAATTCGTCATAGATATCGTGCCCGACAAGAAATGTTGAAACACGAACATGCAAAACAACTAATTGAATCTAAATTGCAGTTCTTTATCAATGTTTCTCATGAAATACGTACTCCGATGTCTCTTATAATCAATCCGTTGCAACGTCTTATGAACAATGATTCAGATGAGGAACGTGGAAAGACTTATCGAATGATTTATCGGAATGCGAGTCGTATTCTTCGTTTGATGAATCAATTGATGGATTTGCGCAAAATAGACAAACAGCAAATGCAACTTATTTTTAAGGATACAGATATGGTTGGTTTTATCAATGACTTGTGTGAAACTTTTGCTCAACTGGCCGAACAACGTCAGATAACCCTCTCTTTTTATCATGATGGTTTGGAAAGGTTGGACTTATGGATAGATCCGACAAATTTTGATAAAGTAATCATGAATATTCTTTCTAATGCATTTAAGTTTACACCAGAAAGAGGACAGATAGATATTTATTTAAGGACGGGGAGCGATCCTCATAATAAGATAGAGGCTCTGAAGGAGTATGCAGAAATAATTATAGAAGATAGTGGCATAGGTATTGATTCGAAAGAATTGGAACATATTTTTAAACGGTTCTATCAAATAAAAGGAGTTGTTAATAATTCTGGTGTTGGAACCGGAATTGGTTTGCATCTTACACGCTCATTGGTAGAACTTCATCATGGAACTATTGTTGCACAGAACAATAAGAATGGTATAGGCAGTAGCTTTGTTATTCGTCTTCCTTTGGGTAATAAGCATTTGTGTGAGGAAGATAAAGTGGCTGCTTCTGTCGAATTTTCTAAACCAGAATTGCCGGTTCTCGATGATTGGACCGAAGAAAAAGAGGTAAGAACTATGCGAACTAAGACCAAATACAAGGTATTGATTGTAGAAGACGATAAAGATATACGCAGGTATTTACATCAAGAAATGCAATATAAGTATCATGTCCAAGAAAGTGATAATGGTAAAGATGCGTTGGATATTATTTTTAAATGGATGCCCGATTTGGTTATCAGTGATATAATGATGCCTGAAATGGATGGATTCTCTCTTTGTCGTAAGATAAAACAAAATATCAATTTGAATGGTATACCTGTTGTTTTACTTACAGCTAAAACACAGGATGGAGATTATTTGGAAGGCTTGGAAATGGGAGCAGATGCATATATAGCTAAACCATTCAATATTGATATATTATTGAAGACTATAGATAACTTAATCCATATACGTGAACAATTAAAAAACATGTATACAGGTCAGCAGACCCAGGAGGGAAGGATGCAGAAAATGGAGGCCCAATCGTCAGATGATAAACTGCTGGAACGTATAATGAAAGTTGTTAATGATAATTTGGATAATCCAAATTTGAATGTGGAAATGTTAACGGAGAAAGTGGGGATTAGTCGTGGACATTTACATAGAAAACTGAAGGAGTTGACGAATCAGTCTGCTCGGGAATTTATACGTAATATTCGTTTAAAACAAGCGGCAACTTTATTGAGCCAAAAGCGTTATTCTATAGCAGAAGTGGCTGCTTTAACTGGATTCGGCAGCCCCAACAACTTTGCAACTTTGTTTAAAGAATCATATGGAGTTCCACCCACCGTTTACATGGAACAGCATCTGAATAAAGGATAGTATTGTAAAAAATCCCGTCATGCTTCCATGAAATCATGACGGGATTTATAGTATAGGAGAATGTATTTAGCAATACATATTCAAGATAGCTTCGTACAATTCTTGCTTACCGCTTACTACC
>CAZJFI010000021.1:0-15111 GCA_964545265.1 uncultured Phocaeicola sp. | reverse complement strand
ATTTCTAAAGATTATGTATCTTTGCCAACATAAAACTCATGTCATGAAAAAGAAAGAATTATACGATAAAGTTATTGCTTACTTCGAGCAAGCCATGCCCGTAGCCGAAACCGAATTGAACTACAGCAATCCATTCGAATTGTTGGTAGCAGTCATTCTAAGCGCCCAATGTACCGACAAACGGGTAAACCTTATCACACCACCCCTATTTCATGACTTTCCTACCCCCGAGGCAATGGCAAGCACTACCTCCGAAGTGATATTTGACTATATACGTAGTGTAAGCTACCCCAACAACAAGGCCAAGCATTTGGTTGGCATGGCACAAATGTTAGTAAAAGAATTTGGGAGTGAAGTTCCCGGCACATTAGAGGAATTAATCAGGCTACCGGGAGTGGGACGGAAAACAGCGAACGTCATTCAAAGTGTAGTATTCAACAAGGCAGCCATGGCGGTAGACACCCACGTATTCCGAGTGAGCCATCGCATTGGATTGGTTCCCAAGACTTGCACCACCCCACTTGCCACCGAAAAGCACTTGATGAAATACATCCCCGAAGCGATAGTACCCAAAGCCCATCATTGGCTCATTCTACATGGCCGATACGTATGCACAGCACGCAATCCGCAATGCCACCAATGTGGATTAAACGGACTTTGCGCCACTTCCTTAAAAACAACAATAACGACTAAATAACAATTTCCATTCCATCGAAAGCATATTGCACCCCTAAAGGAAGTTTGCTTTCGGCCTCAGCATGAAGTCCGGCCTGATGGCTCATGTGAACAAAGAAAGTTTGACGAGGAGCCAATCGGCCTACATTCTCCAAAGCTTCGGATATACTTTGGTGGGTTTTATGAGGTTGAGGACGCAAGGCATTCATCACCAAGACTTCCAGTCCTTGCAAGTGGTCATATTCCTCATCGGGCATCGTCAGCATATCGGTTATCCAAGCCATTTTTCCAATCCGATAGCCCAATATCGGCAATATACCATGCATCACACGGACAGGGAGTACTTCTACTTGCCGACCTTCGGTATTGGTTACAAGAAAAGGGACACCGGGAGTTATTTCATTCAATGTAATGCGAGGCACACCGGGATATAGACTTTCAGCAAAACAATAGGGAATCCGTTCACGAAGGCGTTGAGCCATATAGTCTTCGGCATATACCGGTACATCCTTAAAACGGCAATACGGACGAAGGTCGTCCAAACCACCTACATGATCGTAATGTTCATGAGTAACCAATACGGCATCTATAGGCTTGAAATCATTTAGGCGTAACATTTGCTCACGGAAATCAGGGCCACAATCAATCAGAATCCTCACACCATCTACATCAACCAACCCCGAGCATCTCAATCGTTTATCATGAGGATCAGGACTACTACAAACCGGACACGTACAACCTATTTCAGGAACTCCTGTCGATGTACCACTACCTAATATGGTTATCTTCATACCGTCTTATATAAAATTCACTTCAGGAAAGATTTCTATCCCAAACTTCTCCTTAACAGAGCCTTGTATGGCTTCGGAGAGTGCAATAACTTCTTGTCCCGTAGCACCTCCGCAATTCACCAACACCAACGCTTGTTTATCATGAACACCGGCCCGACCCATTTGCTTGCCTTTCCAACCACAACGGTCAATCATCCAAGCTGCCGGTACTTTTACATGTGTTTCATCCACATCATAATGAGGCAAATCGGGATAGAGCACCAACAAATCTTCGTATTGCTTTCTTGGAATAATCGGATTCATAAAAAAGCTACCGGCATTTCCTTGCACTTTCGGATCTGGCAACTTGGCTTCACGGATAGCGATAATCACATTCCGTACATTATCCAATGTCACACCTTCGCCCCTTTTTTCCAATTCATTACGTACATTACCGTATTCCAAACGATATACGGGAGTCTTTTGCAAACGATACGTTACATACGTTACTATATACTGATGTTTCCATTCTTTCTTGAAAATACTATCCCGATATGCATATTTACATTCCGCACAACTGAACGTACATACATTACCAGTTGCCACCTCCAAAGCTTCTACTCTTACAATCAAGTCTTTGGCTTCTACTCCATAAGCACCAATATTCTGTACCGCCGACGCTCCTACTTCACCTGGTATCAGAGAGAGGTTCTCGGCCCCATACCATTGATGTGCCACAGCATAAGCCACAAACTCATCCCACACTTCGCCGGCACCTACTCGGATATGGATTTCTGTTTCATCTTCATGTACAACTTCATACCCCTTAATGGCAGAATGAAGTACACATCCCTGATAATCTCCGGTAAATAACAGATTGCTCCCCCCTCCTATCTGTAACCATGGTTCTTTAAACAAGGCTTTATCAGACAAAATCTGCTTTAGTTCGGCAACAGAAGTATATTCCACAAACATAGCAGCCTTAACATCCATGCCGAATGTGTGGTAGGGCAACAACGAATGATCCTTATATATTTTCATAACAACAGACTAATCACCCAAGTCCTCAAATTTCACTAATTTCCAAATACCACTACGCCGTTGAAAATGAAGAATATTGCAAAAGCCATTACCAAATCCTTTCAATTCAATAATCTTCGAGCGTGAATTCTTATCCATTTGTTGGCCATAATTTACATTTGTCAGAAAATCACGAGGCAACGACGGTTGGAAAGCGAACCATTGTCCTTTTTCCAAAGTAGTCTCCAACAATTGGAATTCATCTTCCGGATCTATAGTAACAAACTTCAATGGAGTTACTACACGTTCCAATTGAAAAATGGAATCATTGGCAAAACGTTCATAAAAATCATAGAAATCTTCATATTCCGTTTCTTTTTCAGGAACGGCAGCATAATCAATCGCTTCCAAGGTCCATTTGCCCTTAATGCGTTCAAAATAATAGCGTTTGATTCTATCCGTTGGCAAGTAAATCCACTCTATCTTTACGCTTGTCGATACGGTATCTTTTTCCAATTCCATATCCTCTACCTTGTCAAACAAAACGGAATAAGCATCCAATTGACTAAAAAGAGGATCATACACCCATTCACCTTTTTCAATGAATTCCTTATGGTCATCGGTATAACAAGGTAATGGGAAAACGATTCGTGAATTCTGCATCTTTTCGTCTTGCACAAAATTATACAAGAAGTCGGCAAAGACCTCATCAGCCATTATCGGGAGCTGCGGAACCTCTTCTACAGGCTCTTCAACCACCAAGGTATCAACAGCTGTTGTCATTGAATCTTCCACCAATGGTTCTATTTCCTGAGGCTCCTTATTCTTTTGTGCTCCACTACAAGAATACATCAAGCAAAACAAGCAAAATCCAATAATCAGTTTGTCCATTTCCAAATTTCAAGAAAAATTCGTTGCAAAAATATCTCTTTTTTTATTTTTCCGCAAAATATTCCGTTTAAATCGCTAACTTTGCGGTCACTTTAAATAATACAGAAAATATGTTAGCTAAAATAGAACAACTTCTTCAAGAAATTGAAAGTCTACAAGCTACCAATGCTGAAGAATTGGAAGCTTTGCGTATCAAGTATTTAAGTAAGAAAGGTGCCATCAACGACTTGATGGCTGATTTCCGTAATGTACCTGCCGAACAAAAGAAGGAAGTGGGCATGAAGGTTAATGAACTCAAGAACAAAGCACAAGAAAAAATTGCAGCTTTGAAGGAAACCTTTGCCACCCAAGACAACGGTGCATCCGAAATGGATTTGACACGTACTGCATACCCCATCGGTTTAGGTACCCGCCATCCGCTGAATATTGTAAAGAATGAAATCATTGATATTTTCCACCGTTTAGGATTCAGTATTGCCGACGGACCGGAAATTGAAGACGACTGGCACGTATTCTCTTCCATGAACTTTGCCGAAGACCACCCTGCACGCGATATGCAAGATACATTCTTTGTGGAAGCCAATGCCGAAGACGTTAAGAAGAACGTTATTCTTCGTACACATACATCATCGGTACAAAGCCGTGTCATGGAGAACACACAACCTCCTATTCGCATTATTTGTCCGGGACGTGTTTATCGTAACGAAGCCATCAGTTATCGTGCACATGCCTTCTTCCATCAAGTGGAAGCCCTTTACGTGGACAAGAACGTATCATTCACTGATTTGAAACAAGTACTTTTGCTGTTTGCCAAAGAAATGTTCGGTGAACAGACTCAAATTCGTTTGCGTCCTTCATATTTCCCATTTACAGAACCAAGTGCCGAAATGGACATCAGTTGCAACATCTGTGGCGGTAAAGGCTGTCCGTTCTGCAAAGGAACCGGTTGGGTAGAAATTTTAGGTTGCGGAATGGTAGACCCGAACGTATTGGAACTAAACGGCATCAATAGCAAAGAATATTCAGGTTATGCGTTGGGTATGGGTATCGAACGTATCACTAACTTGAAATATAGAGTGAACGACCTCCGCTTGTTCTCTGAAAACGACACACGTTTCTTAAAAGAATTCGAAGCAGCAAATTGATAAAGAACTTACATAGTGTCATCCTGAACATCGCGAAGGATCTGTATACATGCACCGGATGCATTCAGATTCCTCACTTCGTTCAGAATGACACTACTTTTTAAGGTATACTTCAATGGCATGAAAGATAGATTGGTTACCCCCAGCTACCTACTTATTATTGCAGCTAACTTTTTGCAATTTTTCGGTTTTTGGCTGCTGATACCGGTTCTTCCTTTCTATTTACAGGAAGTATTCGAAGCCGACAAAACCAGCATTGGTGCCATTCTATCCAGCTATACCATTGCTGCTCTTTGCATCCGCCCCTTTTCCGGATATCTGCTCGATTCCTTTGCACGTAAGCCTCTCTACCTATTTGCCTACTTTTTCTTCACCGCCATGTTCGGTGGTTACTTATTGGCAGGCACACTGACATTATTTATACTCTTCCGCATCATTCACGGTTTTTCGTTTGGCATGGTAACCGTCAGCGGCAATACCATTGTCATTGACATTATGCCCTCTTCCCGAAGAGGTGAAGGATTGGGATATTACGGACTTGCCAACAACATCGCCATGTCCATTGGTCCCATGACCGGCTTATTCCTGCATGATGCCGGTGTGGGGTATACATTGATATTCTGCTGTTCTTTATTGGCAGGTATCATCGGACTGACCTGTGCCTGGTTGGTTAAGACTCCCTACAAGCCACCTATTAAAAGAGAACCCATATCATTAGATAGATTTATTCTGCTGAAAGGAATTCCGGCAGGAATCAGTTTGCTGCTACTGTCCATTCCTTACGGTATGACTACCAATTACGTAGCCATGTATGCCAAACAAATTGGGATTACAAGTTCTACAGGCTTTTTCTTTACGCTGATGGCTATTGGGATGGCAGTATCCCGCCTCTTTTCCGGTAAATTGGTTGACAAAGGGAAAATTACTCAAGTCATAGCCTTTGGGCTATACCTAGTTTGTTTCTGTTTTTTTGGATTAAGCAGTTGCGGTTGGCTCATTCATTGGGATACAACAGCCACCACCCTTTTCTTCTTTATTATATCCTTATTGTTAGGAATAGGTTTTGGGACCATGTTTCCTGCATATAACACCTTGTTTGTAAACCTGGCTCCCAACCAACAACGAGGAACAGCTACAAGCACCTACCTGACTTCCTGGGATGTAGGCATTGGCATTGGCATGTTAGCAGGAGGCTACATAGCCGAAGTTTCTACATTTAAGATGGCTTATTTGTTTGGAGCATTCCTTACCGTTGTTTCCTTATTCTATTTCCACGGGAAAGTTGCCCCACATTTTCAGCGTAACCGATTGCGCTAATCTTTATAGGTGAAGACCCAGATATGGGAAAGGCGGTTGTCATCCGTCAAAGAATATTGGGCAGAAAAGACGAAAGAAGAAAGCAAAGATGCATTCTCCAATAAAAATTCCGGTAAGCATCCATGCAAAAGAGTCGAATCTTCTGCTACATATTCCATATCGGCAACCAACGTATATATTGTCTCTTTTGACAAGTTAGCCAAGCATTGATTGAAAAAAGTACGATTATAAATCTCGTCATCATATACCTTATCTATATAAAAAGCAACGCTATCTTTTTCTGTTGAGAGAAACAGCTTTTCTTCTTCATAAAACGTCCTTTTTTCTTGTAAAGAATATAAGGCACACGTATCAGGCAAATATGTTTCACCAGTCAAATAAAGCACATCACTGTTTGTATAGAAATCAAACTCACTCCATCCACCATCGCAGGATTTCAAAAAGGGCATAACAGAGGAATGGCTATATATTGTCAAATGATTCGTCTTCTTTTGAGATGAGGTAGAAGGGAATACAGCATCTGTACTTATGGAGGTTTCATCCAGTCTTGCATCAATGACCTGTTCTATCAAATGCTTCTGAAGGCTAACGACCAAATATCCCGATTCAGAATAAGAAACCAAATACTCTTCAACACCCAATGGATATATCACGATATTCTTTCCTCTATACTTTTCTTCTTTCGGCAAGAAATTTGACGGGGAATATTCTTGCAACATTTCCTCCAACATTTTTTCATCAGCGGGTCCTAATCCCCAATAAACCACTTGATCATTAGAAGAAAAAGGAGCATGAAAACTCACGGCCATTCTACTCATTTCACTACTTAACCCGTGACCTTTGGTAGTGGTATATTCATTGAGGATATTCAATAAGAAGCCAAACAAATTGGGATGTTGCAATTTTTCTATTTCCCGATTATAGTTCAGCATGGGCACTTCATTGAAAAAAGCATTCACATTATCACACTCCAATATACAAGACGCAGTCTGAGGAATCAATGTAAAGAAGTCAACATCACGATTATGAGTGGATTTATCAAATCGCATTAAGGCGTAGTACCCTACTGCAATACAAAAAAATGCAACAGATACAACCGTTCCCAATTTGACAACTGTCTTCAACCTCATACCTTCCTATTTATAGTTTCTGCAAAAATAATAAAAATATTAATAAAACAAAAGAAATCTTTAATTGTATCATAAAAGAACAAGATAATATCACTAAAAGAAAATAGGTTATCGTATTTTTGTAAACAATTAAATATCAAATTCAATCAAACAGCCATGAAAAAATTCTTACTGGGCATTTGCCTATTGTTATCAACCTCGCTCTACGCTTGGGAAAAAGATGTATTGGTATCTACAGCTAATACTTCCATCTTATTGTCCGCTCCTCAAAACGGAGAATTGAAAATTGTATATTACGGAGAAAGAATCGACCAAGAACAGATTCCACAGATATACAATGCCGGGATTCATTTCAACAAACCTGCTTATCCCGTATTTGGTATAGAATGTAGGGATGAAGCCGCTTTGCAAGTCAAGCATGCCGATGGTAACTTATCGCTCGATTTAGTTGTTTCAGAGGTCAACACCCAATCATTGGTAGACGCAAACCTTACGCAAATTACATTAAAAGATAAGGTATATCCATTCGAAGTGAAGGTTATGTACAAAGCCTACACAAACTCAGATATCATTGAAACATGGACAGAAATCTCACATCAAGAAAAGAAACCTGTCATGCTGCAACAATTTGCATCGGCCTATCTGCCTATTCGTAGAGGCGATGTATGGATTTCACACCTACATGGTTCTTGGGCAAACGAAGCCAAGGTTACTACCGAGCCTTTAACGACTGGTATGAAAGTTATCAAGAACAAAGATGGTGCACGCAATTCCCATACCGACCATGCAGAAGTTATGATATCCCTTGATGGGAAACCGCAAGAAAATCAAGGTCAAGTCATTGGAGCAGCCCTTTGTTGGAGCGGCAATTTCCGACTCCGATTCGACACTTTAGACGACAACTTCCATTATTTCCTTGCCGGAATCAATGAAGACGCTTCTGAATATTCACTTGCACCGAAAGAAGTATTCGTTACCCCCGAATTAGCTTTAACATACAGCAACGAAGGATTGGGAGGTGCGAGCCGAAGTTTTCACCGTTGGGCAAGAAACGGTAAAGTACATAATGCCAAACAACCACGCGACATCCTACTAAACAGCTGGGAAGGTGTATATTTCTACATCAACGAAAAAGGTATGATACAGATGATGAAAGACATAGCCAGCCTGGGTGGTGAACTATTTGTAATGGACGACGGATGGTTTGGCGAAAAATATCCACGTTTGAATGACAGTTCCTCTTTAGGTGATTGGAAAGTAGATACACGTAAATTGCCTAATGGATTGAAAGCACTGACAGAAGCAGCCAAAAAAGAAGGCATAAAATTTGGTATCTGGGTGGAACCGGAAATGACCAACACTGTCAGCGAGCTCTATGAAAAGCATCCTGATTGGATTATCTGCCAACCTAATCGTGAACCGCGCCCCGGACGAGGAGGTACCCAATTGGTATTGGACATGTCGAACCCAGAAGTACAAGATTTTGTATACAACCTGATTGATGGGCTAATGACTGAAAACCCAGAAATTGCTTACATCAAATGGGATTCAAACATGGGAGTGGCCAACTATGGTTCTTCGTACCTACCGAAAGACAAACAATCGCATTTAAACATTGACTATCATCGAGGATTGAGAAAAGTACTGGAACGCATTCGAGCCAAATATCCCAATCTGGTTATACAGAATTGTGCAAGCGGAGGCGGTCGAGCCAACTATGGCCTAATGCCTTATTATGAAGAATTCTGGACAAGTGACAATACAGAAGCACTTCAACGTATCTATATGCAATGGGGAACCTCTTACTTTTTCCCAGCTGTAGCCATGGGAGCACATGTAGCCTCCTCTCCAAGTCACCAAACCGGAAGAATTATGCCACTGAAATTCCGTTTTGATGTGGCCATGACAGGAAGATTAGGCATGGAAATGCAGCCTAAGAATATGACAGAAAAAGAGCGTGCGTTTGCCCGTAAGGCTATTGCCACTTATAAAGACATCCGCCAGGTTATCCAGCAAGGGGATTTATACCGAATCCTGTCGCCGTACGATGACAAGGGAGCTGCATCTTTATTGTACACCACTCCAGAAAAGGATTGTGCCGTATTCTTTGCATTCAAGACCATGCATTACATGAACCAAATCCTACCCCGATTCAAAATGGCCGGACTTAATCCTGACAAGCAGTACCGGATTCAAGAATTAAATGTACAGGGTAACAAGCCGCTCAACATAGAAGGGAAAACATTTAGCGGTGCCCTTTTAATGAATGAAGGCATTGAGCTTCCTTTAGAATACGAATACGCAAGTAGAGTATTGAAATTAGTGGAAGTATCCAAATAAAAGCCAAAGAGTATATACAACGCCACAAATTTATCACTATATTTGTGGCGTCTAATACTTTTTTACCTTATGAACACTACCACATCCAACAACATCATTCATGAGATAACCCCACTCTCAGACAAAGATTGTTTCTATGTCGCAGAAAGGGTTAAGACAGAATTCACCTATCCCATTCATAGTCATGACGAATACGAACTGAATTTTATCGAAAAAGCGTCAGGAGTAAGAAGAGTGGTAGGTGACTCCACTGAAGTGATAGGCGACTTTGACTTAGTTCTTATTACAGGAAAAGATTTGGAGCATGTTTGGGAACAGCATAAATGTAATGCCAAACAAGTGCGCGAAATCACCATTCAGTTCTCGCCCCATCTTCTGAACGAAAGTCTTATGAACAAGAATCAGATGGAATCTATTCGTAAGATGTTTGAAAAGGCAAGAAACGGATTATGCTTTCCCATGAGAGCTATCATGAAAGTTTATTCCAAGCTTGACACCTTAGCCAGCGACCAAGGTTTCTATGCGTTTATCAAGTTTTTGACTATTTTACACGAATTATCTCTTTACATAGACGATGCCCGAACACTTTCCAGTTCTTCTTTTGCCAAAATAGAACCCATGTTTGACAGTCGTCGCATACAGAAAATTCAGAAATACATCAATGCCAACTACAAGGAAGAAATACGTTTGGAACATATGGCAGAACAAGTCGGTATGACTGCTACTTCATTCAGTCGTTTCTTCAAATTACGTACAGGCAAAACTTTGTCTGATTATGTCATCGATATTCGTATAGGATTTGCTACACGCCTCTTGGTAGATTCAACCATGTCTATCGCTGAAATATGTTACGAATGCGGCTTTAACAATTTATCCAACTTCAATCGTATTTTCAAGAAGAAAAAAGATTGCTCACCTAAAGAATTCAGAGAATATTACCGCAAAAAGAAAATTATTTTCTAAAACATTAACCAGCATCCGAATCATATCAAAAAATGGCAATATAATATCGTTTCTTACCAAATCACTTTACTACCTTTGCTTCTAAATAAATATTCTTTTAATTTCAAGGGAAAGGCGATTAAGGTATAGTGAACGATAAAAAGATTGGGTGGAAAGTTCTCAAATGTTTTTTATATTTGAGAACTTTTACTTTATCAATAAAATAGCATAACAATCAGACAAAAAAGTATCGTCCTTTTCTAACTCTGAAAAGTATATTTGCAATCATTATAGTAATAACAAATAAAATCTATGTACATGCGAAAACATTTTCTCCTCATGATGCTTTGTACTTTGGCTTTATTTTCCTGCAATCAAGGAAAACAAGAAAGTACATCCAACGAATTTATCCGTGTAGAAAACGGACAATTTATCCGTAACGGAAAACCTTATTATTACGTAGGTGCCAATTTTTGGTACGGTGCCATCCTTGGTTCTGAAGGCGAAGGAGGTAATCGTGAACGATTACACCAAGAGCTGGACTTCTTGAAAAGTATCGGAGTGGATAATCTGCGAATTTTAGTAGGAGCAGATGGCGACCGAGGCATTACAGCCAAAGTAGAGCCCACCCTACAAATAGAACCTGGAGTATACAACGATACCATCCTTGCGGGTCTTGACTACCTAATGATGGAAATGGGGAAACGAAATATGGCAGCCATTTTATACTTGAATAACTCATGGGAATGGAGTGGAGGCTATTCCATGTATTTGCAATGGGCCGGTAAGGGAAAAGCACCTGTACCTGCCGTAGATGGATGGCCTGCCTATATGGAATTTGTACAACAATTTGTTCAATGCGATAGTGCTAAAGCACTCTTCAGCAACTATGTAAAAGACATAATTACTCGTGAAAATCGGTTCACCGGAAAGAAATACATAGAAGACCCAACCATCATGTCCTGGCAAATTGGCAATGAGCCTCGTGCGTTTTCCGACGAAAACAAGGAAGCGTTTGCCTTGTGGATAGCCGAAGTAGCTGCACAAATTCGTTCACTCGACCCTAACCATCTGGTTTCTACAGGTAGTGAAGGAAAACACGGATGTGAGCAAGACATTGATTTGTTCGAAAGAATACATGCCGACACCAACATTGATTATCTGAACCTACACATGTGGCCTTACAATTGGGGTTGGGTAAAAGAAGACTCTTTAAGTGAAGGTGTAGCCGGTGCCAAGGAAAAAGCAAAAGCCTATTTGGATGAGCACCTAACCGTAGGAGCCAAACACCAGAAACCAGTGGTAATGGAAGAATTCGGATTCCCACGCGACGGATTCAAATTCTCCAAAGATACGCCTACCACAGCACGTGATGAGTTCTACAAGTATATATTCGAGTTGATCAGTAGTGATGCACAACAGAAAGGTTTGTTTGCCGGATGTAATTTCTGGGCATGGGGAGGTTTTGCTGAGCTCTCTGACGAACACATCTATTGGGCAAAAGGTGACGACTATACCGGCGACCCAGCTCAAGAGCAACAAGGGTTGAATTCTGTTTTCGCTTCGGATAGTAGCACCATCGAAATTATTAAATCCATCAATAAACAAATGGGGAATTAATCATGAAACGCATATACCTTATATATATACTCCTTCTTAGTTTATTACCTATACAGGCTCAAATTAGAGGGAATGAAATTCGAGTGGTAGTATCACCCAACCATACAGACTGGACCTATCAGTTGAAAGAAAAATGTACATTCAATATCCAAGTCTATAAGGCACAGAACTTATTGCCAGGTGCCGTCATCGATTACGAACTGGGACCGGAAATGTATCCAACAGAAATAAAGAAAGGAATTGTTCTGAAAAATGGAGAAATTACCGTTAAATCTTCCATGGGAAAGCCCGGGTTTATACGTTGCAAAGTGAAAGCGCATGTGAATGGACGTACTTACGAAGGAATTGCCGCTGCTGCCTATGCTCCTGAAAAAATCCAAGCCAAGGTAAAGGAACCGGATGATTTTGATACTTTTTGGAGCAAAGCTCTGGAAGAAGCGCGCTGGACACCTCTACAACCCACTATGGAATTGATACCTGAGCGATGCACAGAGAAAGTAAACGTATACCACGTCAGTTTCCACAACATCCGATGGGGATCACGTACCTATGGTATTCTTTGTATGCCTAAAGCACCGGGTAAATATCCTGCCTTACTTCGTGTGCCTGGTGCCGGCATTCGCCCCTATTACGGTGATATTCAAACAGCCGAAAAAGGAGCCATAACATTAGAAATTGGTGTTCATGGCATACCTGTAACGATGGCACAAGACTATTACGACAAATTGTTCCAAGGAGCATTATTCAGCTATTGGACAGCCAATGCCGACAATCGGGATAACTTTTACTACAAACGAGTATTTGTAGGAGCAGTACGTGCCGTTGATTTCATTTGTAGTTTGCCTGAATACAATGGTAAAGCATTAGGAGTTACAGGCAGCAGTCAAGGAGGTGCTCTATCTTTTGCCACCGCAGCACTAGACAATCGCGTAACTTGTTTGGCCGCCATTCACCCTGCCATGTGTGATCACGAAGCATTTGTATATGGACAAGCGGGAGGTTGGCCTCATTATTTCTATAACCAACCTACTCCCGACAAAGCTCGTCTGGAAGTCAGCCGATATTATGATTCGGTAAATTTTGCCCGTCGTATTCAAGTACCAGGATGGTACAGCTGGGGATGGAATGATGAAGTATGCCCTCCTACCTCCATGCATGCAGCCTACAATAGTCTGAATGCCTCCAAAGAATTCCATCCCTATCTGGAAACCGGACATTTTTGGTATCAGGAACAATACGATGCCTGGAACAATTGGCTGTGGAAACAATTAGAACTTGAATAATTCTTGACTCTTGACTATACAACAATGAATAACATTATCCATCAATTAAAAAATGAAGTACACGAAGTACTTACCCAAAACATCCTTCCTTACTGGATGAAACGAATGGTAGATACTCGTGGAGGATTTTACGGACGTATCAGCGGTACCGAAGATTTGATACCCGATGCTGACAAAGGCGCTATTCTCAATGCCCGTATTTTATGGACTTACTCAGCTGCCTACCGTCTCCTTCACAAAGAAGAATATCTACAAATGGCCACTCGCGCCAAACGGGGCATTATCAATGATTTTTATGACAAGGAATGGGGAGGCATTTATTGGTCACTCAACTACAAAGGGATTCCATCAGATACAAAAAAGCAAATATATGCTTTAGGATTTGCCATATATGGTCTCAGCGAATACCATCGTGCTACAGGCGACAAAGAAGCTTTAGATTATGCCATCAAGTTATTCCATGCTATCGAAGATCATAGTTTTGACCATAAGAAGAATGGCTATTTAGAGGCTACCACCCGCGACTGGCAAGAAATAGCCGATATGCGGTTAAGCGAAAAAGATGCCAACGAATGCAAAACGATGAACACCCATCTGCATATATTAGAACCGTATACCAACCTATACAGAGTATGGAAAGACAAACGATTGAAAACACAAATAGAGAATCTAATCGAAATCTTTACACTGAAAATTCTAAATGCAGAGACCAATCACCTCAATCTGTTTTTTGACGATGATTGGAACAATAAATACAATATAATATCTTATGGACATGATATAGAAGCTTCATGGCTCATCCACGAAGCCGCTTTAGTTCTAGGTGATAAAAACATCATAGCTAAGGTTGAACCCATTATCAAACAAATAGCTACTGCTGCATCAGAAGGTCTAACAGATAACGGTGGTATGATATATGAAAAGCATTGTGATACAGGACATACGGATAACGACTACCATTGGTGGGTACAAGCCGAAACGGTAGTAGGTTATTTTAATTTATATGAGCATTTTAACGACGAAGACAGCCTACAGAAAGCATTCCACTGCTGGAATTTCATTAAGGAGAACCTTATTGACAGCCATAATGGAGAATGGTTCTGGAGTGTACGGGCGGACAGCAGTATAAACCGTACTGACGATAAAGCCGGTTTCTGGAAATGCCCCTATCATAACGGAAGAATGTGTATGGAAATTATTGAGAGGTGTAAATCAAACACTTTTTAATGACAAAATTGTATTAGTATTAGGCAAAATATCATTTGTTTGAGTATATAGTAACAAATTAATTTTGCAACAGAGAAATTGTATATAATAAACAAAACATAAGAATCCTTATAAGAATCCAATGCCTATGAATAAAACGTAATCAACCATTATCAATAATCCGCTATCGGAACATAAAGGGATTTTCTTATTCCTCCATAATAAAAGAATTATTAATCTAAGAAAAACATAAGTATGAATTTTAATTTTAGAAAAGATGCACTTACAGCCCGAATTTGTTTGGCTCTCTTTGCAGGTGGAGTCCCGCAAATTTCCCTTGCTTCCGAAGCTATGGAAGTAGTGCAACAATCTTCAGCCATCAACGGTGTGGTTGTAGATGCAGCAGGCGAACCTATTATTGGTGCCAACATTCTCCTAAAAGGAACAACCAATGGTACCATCACCGATTTTAATGGAAAATTCTCTTTGAATGTACCAAATCGTGCAACTATTACTGTAACGTACATAGGTTACAAGACACAAGACATTACTTTAAAACCAGGACAAAAAGATATTAGGATTACTCTTCAAGAAGATACAGAGACTTTGGAAGAAGTAGTAGTAGTAGGCTACGGTACTATGAAGAAGAGTGACCTTTCAGGTGCTTCTGTCTCCATGAACGAAAATGCCATCAAGGGTTCTATCATTACTTCATTGGACCAATCATTACAAGGTCGTGCAGCCGGTGTAACAGCCGTAACCACTTCCGGTG
>CAZJFI010000020.1:0-15819 GCA_964545265.1 uncultured Phocaeicola sp. | reverse complement strand
TGGGTAGAACAACATAAGAAATAATAGAATGTTATAAAATATTAAAAAGGTGGCACTTCGTAAGGAATGTCACCTTTTTTGTTTGTTACTTGTTTTGAGGTTTTGCATTTTTTTTTGATTTTTGCAAGCGAAATGCCTTTTTAACATAAACTATGAGAAGATTTCTCGTTCTATTATGCGTAGCACTTCTATGTGCGGTTCCTACATCTGCCCAATTATTCCGTTATTTGGATACACATGACGGATTAAGTAGTCGCAGAGTGATTTCTGTAGAGAAAGACAAACGTGGATACATGTGGTTCCTTACTCATGAGGGGATAGACAAATACAACGGGAAACAATACATTCACTATAAGTTGACTGATGGTGAACAGATTTTCCAACAATTTCCTAATTTGAATCTTTTGCAAACCGATAGTCATGGAGAAGTTTGGGCATTAGGAAAAGAAGGGAGAGTATTCCAGTATAATCATGCACTCGATGAATACATATTGAAAATCAATATTGCCGATACAATCAAAAGCAACAATCGTTTGCCGCTCACTTATATTCGGATAGATAATGATGACAATCTTTGGATGTGCTCTAAAAATGCTCAATATATTTATCGTATACCTACAGGTGATTTTGTTCGTTTGGATAGTCCTATTAAGGAAGAAATAACAAGCTTTACTCAGGGAAATGACAATCAATATTTTATAGGAACAAACAATAAGGTGTATCTGGCTACTTTGGAAGGAAATCGTCTGACTGCCCAAACAGATTCTCTGCTTGATCATTTCCACATAACTCATCATCTTTATTTTCATCATCCCACACAAACATTGCTTATCGGTACGTTGATGGACGGCTTCTATTTATATAACCGACAAGAAGCTAAATTGGAAGAGTTGGGCCGTATGAAGGATGTGAATATCAATACCGTTATACCTGATGGAAAATCGAAAGAAGAAGTTTTGATTGCAACAGATGGTAACGGAGTTTATAAACTGAATTTTTCCACTAAGGTATTGAAAACGTTCCTTTCTGTAAACCATCACTACTCCAATAAAATGAATGGGGATATTATTAAAGATGTGTATCAAGATGAAGAGGGAAGAATATGGATGGCTGTTTTTCCATCGGGTATTACCGTCTATTCAGATAAGTATCCAAGCTATGAATTGTTGAAGCATTCGCAAGATAACCCCAATTCGCTTATCAATAACCAAGTAACATATATATTGGAGGACTCGGAAGGAGATCTTTGGTTTGCAACCAGTAACGGTATCTGTTACTATGATATCCATACAAAGAAGTGGGCCAGTATGCTTTCCAGTTATCAACAAGATAAGGATGAGCAGAACTATGTGTTCATTTCCTTGTGTGAGGCAATTACCGGAACAATTTTAGTAGGGGGATACATGTCGGGTATGTATCGAATTAATAAAAAGGACATGATTCCTCATTATATCTCTCCGCAGAACGAAGGATATACTGACATTCGTCCGGATAAATACATTCGGAGTATCTATCGGGATGAAGAAGGTTATGTGTGGGCCGGTGGATATTATAACTTAAAGCGTATAGATCCCAAGACGTATGCTATGGAGCATTATTCCATGGATTATCCTGTGACATACATAACTTCAAGAAATAAGGATGAGTTGTGGATAGGTACTATCAATGGATTGTATAAGTTTAATAAGAAACAGAAAAAGATACAGCGTGTGAACTTGTCATCGGAGATAGGCAATATTAATACAATCTATCAGGATGGCGATAATGTTACTTATATAGGTACAAGTGGCAACGGACTGTGGGTGTATCATAATCAAACCGAAAAACTGGAGAATTATTATAACTTGAATTCGGCTCTTATCAGTAACAATATTTATTGTATTCTTCCCAATAATAATAAAGACGAATTACTCATCAGTACGGAAAATGAATTAGTGTGTTTTAAGATTAACGAAAAGTTGTTCTTGAACTGGACACAAGAACAAGGACTTCTCTCAGCCAAATTCAATACTGCATCGGGAGTACATACCCAAAATGGAACCATTATTTTTGGTAGTGATAATGGAGTGGTCATTTTGCGGGATACGGTTAATTTGCCACGTGTGTTTGAAACCAAAATGGTCCTTACGGATTTTACTATTCATTATCAGGAAATGCTTCCCGGAGTGGAAGGGTCACCACTGACAAAGGTTATTGATGAAACTGAGGAAATAACATTGTCGTCCGACCAGAATATCTTTTCATTAAATGTATCGTCCATTAATTATGATTGCCCTTCGCGTATTTTGTATTCTTGGAAGTTGGAAGGTTTTTATGATGAATGGACGAAGCCGAGTGAAGCACATCTAATCCGCTATACTAATATTGATCCGGGAGTGTATACCTTGAGGGTACGTGCTATCTTGTTGGACGATTGGCATACCGTTGAAGAACGGGTCATTAAGATAATAATTACTCCTCCTTTTAGTCAGACTATATGGGCTATGATGATTTATATAGCAATTGGGGCTCTTCTGGTCTTTGCGGTTGTACGTTTCCTATGGATGAGGAAAGACAGTAATATATCAAAAGAAAAAATACAGTTCTTTATTAGTACGGCTCATGATATTCGTACGCCTCTTACGTTGATAAAGGCACCTTTGAGTGACATTAGCCGTAATGAAGAATTGAGTGAACAAGGTAAGGCGAATTTGCAGTTGGCCATTCGGAGTACCGACAAGCTATCTGATTTGGCAACTAAGTTGATAGATTTCCAAAAAGAAGAATTGTATACTTCGGATATAAATGTGGTATGTTGTGACGTGAATCGTTATGTGGGAGGCTTTCTTGAACAATTCAAACCTTATGCGGAAAAGAAGAATATTGAATTAACATTTGAGGGTAGCGGTGATGAATTGGAAGCGTGGATTGACCGCAACAAACTTGACTCGATCATTCATAATTTGGTCAGCAATGCATTGAAATATACTCCCGAAGAAGGAAAGATAAAGGTAAGAGTATCGCGCAATAAAAGCCATTGGTTCTTGAAAATAGCCGATACGGGTATAGGTATTTCGGCAGAAGACCAGAAAAAGATGTTCAAAAGCTTGTTCCGAGGTGATAATGCGGTAAATCTGCAAATAACGGGTACAGGTATTGGTATGTTGCAAACCTATAAATTGGTGAAAAGACATAAAGGGAAAATATCGGTAACCAGTAAAGAGAATGAGGGAAGTATTTTCCGTTTACGTTTTCCTATTAACGACAGACGGTATAAACCACATGTGGAACATCATGATGAAGGAGGCCAACAAATACCTTTGATGGAAGGGGAAGTCCTGGATGTGTCTGTTCGTAAGATGAATGTATCAACGGCATCATTGCTGGTTGTAGAAGACAATATTGATTTGAGGAATTTCTTGGTTCAAAGTTTGTCTGAAGAATATAGTGTAAGAGAAGCTGGTAATGGTCAAGAAGCGTTGGACCTCATAAAGGAGCAGCAGCCGGATTTGGTACTTTCGGATATTATGATGCCTGTCATGCGTGGAGATGATTTGTGTAGAGTGCTTAAGAATAGTGTAGAAACCAGTCATATTCCTATCATTCTACTTACGGCTCTGAATGACAGAGATAGCATTATTCATGGATTAGAAACAAAGGCCGACAATTATTTGGTGAAGCCTTTTGATATTGAAATATTGAAAGCAAGTATCGCCAATGTCCTTGCCAATAAAGAACTTGTAAGGCAACGTTTCTCTCAATTGAACTATCATACAGATGATATCCGTGAGGAAGTTCCGGGCATTGACCTTGATCAGGAATTTTTGATAAAGGTAACGGATATAGTAAAACAACATTTGGATCACGAATTCAATGTAGATACGCTTTGTGGCAAATTACATATGAGCCGTAGTAGCTTCTATAATAAGATAAAGGTTTTGACAGGGATTTCTCCAAGTGATTTTGTGCGTCAGATACGTATGAATGAAGCGGCTTTGTTGCTGAAGAGCAGAAAATATACGGTTGCAGAAGTCTCTGATAAATTAGGATACGGTGATCCGAAATACTTTACTGATACATTTAAGAAGCATTATGGGGTAACCCCAAGTGCTTATATGAAACAAGAAAACGCATCATGAATTTTTATATCAGCTCATTTGGAACTTTCTTTAAGATAGGTCTTTTTACCATTGGTGGAGGATATGCCATGGTACCGCTTATTGAGGAAGAGATAGTCAATATAAAACAATGGATAGCCAAGGAAGACTTTATTGATTTGTTGGCTATAGCCCAATCGGTACCAGGGGTATTTGCTGTTAATCTATCTATTTTTATAGGTTATAAATTGCGGAAGTTCCCAGGTGCTTTGGCTATGGCTTTGGGTACTATTCTTCCTTCATTTCTCATTATATTGGGAATTGCTTTGTTCTTTCATCGTTTTAAGGAATATGAAGCGGTGGAAAACATCTTTAAAGGAATTCGTCCGGCCGTTGTAGCATTGATTGCGGCACCTACATTCAGTATGGCTAAATCGGCAAAGATTAACAAGTATAATGTATGGATCCCGATCGTTTCAGCTTTATTGATATGGTTGTTGGGTGTTTCTCCTGTCTATATTATTGCTTTGGCGGGAATAGGAGGATTTATATACGGAAAACTAAAACATAGTTGATAGCAGATATGATATTTTTAGAACTTTTTCTCACGTTTCTTCAGATAGGACTCTTTGGTTTTGGGGGTGGATATGCCATGCTTTCCATGATACAGGGCGAAGTGGTAACCCGTTATGGATGGATATCGTCAAGTGAGTTTACCGATATAGTGGCCATCAGTCAAATGACTCCAGGACCGATAGGGATCAATTCGGCTACTTATGTGGGGTATACAGCGGTTATGAATGCTGGATATAGTCAACCATGGGCTGTATTAGGTAGTGTTACGGCTACATTGGCCGTGGTACTCCCATCGTTTATACTAATGATAGCTATCAGTCGTTTTTTCTTAAAGTATCAGAAACATCCTTTGGTTGAGTCGGTCTTTAAAGGACTTCGCCCTGCGGTAGTAGGTTTGTTGGCCGCCGCGGCTTTAGTATTGATGACAACAGATAATTTTGGTAATTATCGTACGGATATGTATCAGTTTATAATCAGTGTGGTGATATTCTTGATAGCCTTTATCGGTACGCGTAAATACAAAGTCAGCCCCATTCTGATGATTATTCTTTGTGGGGCTGCCGGTTGGTTGTTATATTAAAGCTTCACTTTCTTTTTTACAGCTTTGGATTCGTTATGTAAACGGTCTAAAGCGGTTACTACGTATTGATACTTCGTTTTTCCGTTTTCGTAAGGAAGTGGATAATAAGTGTCGCGAGTGATAGTCACGATTTTGGATGCATCTTCCAAGTTGACCTTTTCTCCTTGTGCAAAGCGATACACTACATATTGTATAGCTTTATCCATTTCTTTCTTGGCTTTAGGGGCTGTCCAAAACAGGATATATCCGTCGGCTGTCCATACAGGTTTCAACTTCTTTACCTTAGCGGGAACTTTGTCGTCCATGAATGGAGAGGTAGGTATCAATGCCGGATAGCGGTGATAATTCTTTTGTAACATGGTATGATAGTTACCCGGATTATCTACTACGGCAGCAGCATACCATTGGCAACTTCCTTGTACGGTAGGGAGTGAACGTTGTAATTTCATCTTGGCATCAAGCTGATGAACGGAAGGATTCTTTAGGTCTGCATTCTTCACCGTACGGAGTACATCTTGTCCAATGAACAAAGGACGTTCGGAAGCATGCTTGGCCCACCAACGAACTAATGTATCATAGTCCGCAGCTTTGTGACCTATTTCCCAATATACCTGAGGTATGTTGTAATCTACCCAACCGTTGTTAACCCACATCAATACATCGGCATACAGGTCGTCGTAGTTTTGCAGACCGTTAGTGGCACTTCCGTTAGGGTCGCTCTTTTGGTTACGATAAATACCGAAAGGACTCACACCAAATTTTACCCATGGTTTGCATTCACGGACGGTTTCGTGTATTTCTTTGATGAGTATATTTACGTTGTCTCTACGCCAATCGGCTTTGTTGGCATACCCACGACCATATTGGGCGAAACTTGCATTGTCCGGAAAATCTTCCCCCGGGTTAGGGTAAGGATAGAAATAATCATCCATGTGAATGGCGTCGATGTCATAACGATTAACAATATCGCTGACAATCTTGCAAATGTATTTGCGGTTTTCGGGTAAGGCGGGATCAAAGTATAATTGTCCGGCGTATGTAACAAATTGTTTGGGATATTTGTTATAAGGATGAATTGGTGATAATGCAGCTGTTCCTTTGGTCTTGGCACGATAAGGATTAATCCATGCATGAAGTTCCATGTTGCGTTGGTGACATTCATCAATCATCCATTGCAACGGATCCCAACCGGGATTTTTACCTTGAATACCTGTAAGGAATCGGCTCCATGGTTCATATCTCGATTGATAAAGAGCATCGGCTTCAGCACGTATCTGGAAGATGATGGCGTTGATTCCTGCTTGTTGCAATGCATCGAGTTGTGATGCAAGGGTTTTCTGCATGGTTTCCTTGCTCAAACCTTGAAATTGTCCGTTCACGCATTGAATCCAAGCGCCACGGAATTCCCGTTTGGGCGATTGTGCCATGCCGGCTGTTGTTGTAACTAATAATAAAACGAATGAAAGGAATAAAGATTTTATATTCATGACGATTGTATTTCTGATAATAGTTGCAAAGATAGAAAGAAATGCCATTCTATACGAGATTTCATGGAGATTTTTCTTACTTTTGCAATTCATTGTCATAAAAAGTAGAAAACCATGAACGAAACAATGAAGGAAGATATCAAGAAGGCCTGTGAAGTAATGCAGAAGGGCGGTGTGATTCTATATCCTACAGATACCATTTGGGGAATAGGATGTGATGCAACCAATGAAGAGGCTGTAAAACGGGTGTATGAAATCAAGAAACGGGCCGATAGTAAAGCGATGCTTGTATTGGTGGACAATGCCGTGAAGATTGATTTCTATGTAAAGGATGCACCGGAGGTGGCTTTCGATTTGATAGAATGTGCCACCAAGCCGATGACCATTATTTATGATGATGCACGCAATTTGGCTCCCAACTTGTTGGCGGAGGATGGAAGCGTGGGTATCCGGGTTACTTCCGAAGAGTTCTCCAAGCAATTGTGTTTCCGTTTTCGTAAGGCTATTGTGTCTACTTCGGCAAACATCAGTGGCGAGCCTTCACCTGCGAACTTTAGTGAAATAAGTGAGGAAATAAAACAAGCGGTGGATTATGTGGTGGGTTATCGACAAGATGAAACGGTAAAGCCCAAGCCGTCGAGCATTATCAAGCTTGGTAAAGGAGGATTGGTAAAGGTTATTAGAGAGTAAAATAAGAAATGGATAACATGGACGAGAATAAGAAAACGTTACTTCAACGCTTTATCTTATGGCGTGAAAAGAACATCAAAGAGAAGCAGTTTGTCTTGATACTAAGCTTTGCGGTGGGTGTCTTGACCGCATTGGCTGCTTGCTTGCTGAAGTTTCTGATAGAATATATAAAGGAATTCCTGACGGAAAATTTCGATACTACAGGGGCCAACTGGTTGTATTTGGTATATCCGGTTATCGGTATTTTCCTGACGGGACTTTTCATTCGTTACGTGGTGAAGGATGATATCAGTCATGGGGTGACCAAGATATTGTATGCCATATCCCGTCGTCAGAGTCGTATCAAGCTTCATAATATCTGGTCGTCTTTGTTTGCCAGTTCCATCACCATCGGTTTTGGGGGGTCAGTAGGGGCTGAAGCGCCGATTGTGTTGACCGGTTCGGCTATCGGTTCCAATTTAGGAAGCGTCTTCAAGATGGAACACCGTACCTTGATGTTGTTGGTGGGTTGTGGGGCTGCTGGTGCCGTATCGGGCATTTTTAAAGCGCCTATTGCCGGATTGGTGTTTACCTTGGAAGTGTTGATGATAGACATGACTATGGGTTCGTTGGTTCCTTTGCTCATTTCGTGTGTAACGGCAGCTACGGTATCGTATATTCTGACAGGTACACAAGCGATGTTTGAATTCCATATGGATGAGCCTTTCTTGATGGAACGTATCCCTGCGGTAATGATTCTGGGTATTTTATGTGGATTGGTGTCCTTGTATTTTACCCGCACCATGAATTGGATAGAAGGCATTTTTCGTAAATATAGCAATCCGTATGTCAAATTGCTCATAGGGGGTAGTATGCTGAGTGTACTTATCTTCCTTTTCCCTTCTTTGTATGGTGAAGGATATGATACTATCCACCTGTTGCTCAATGGTACCAACGATGTTGCTTGGGATAAAGTAATGGACAACTCTATATTCTATGGATATGGTGGCTTGTTGTTGGTGTATTTGTCTTTGGTTGTATTGTTCAAGGTATTTGCCACCAGTGCCACCAATGGAGGTGGAGGTTGTGGGGGGACCTTTGCACCCAGTTTGTTCTTGGGATGTATAACTGGGTTTGTCTTTGCCCATTTCTGTAATGGATATGATATGGCCCCCATCGTTTCCGATGATATTCCCGAAAAGAATTTTGCCCTTTTGGGAATGGCCGGGGTAATGTCGGGAGTTATGCATGCCCCGCTTACCGGTGTATTCCTCATAGCCGAATTGACGGGTGGATATGATTTGTTCTTGCCTTTGATGATGGTATCGGTTAGTGCCTATCTGACAATTATGATATTCGAACCTCATAGTATTTACTCCATGCGTTTGGCCAAGAAAGGCGAACTGATTACCCACCATAAGGACAAGGCGATGCTTACGTTGATGAATATTGAAAGCGTGGTGGAAACGGATTTTGAAAAAGTGGCACCTGATATGGATTTGGGAGCCATGGTAAGAGTTATTTCCAAGGCACGGCGCAACTTGTTTCCCGTAGTCGATGCCCGTGGCGTATTGTTGGGGATTGTGATATTGGATGATATCCGTAACATCATGTTCCGCCAGGAATTGTATCATCGGTTTTATGTGGCCCGCTTCATGACCTCTCCTCCGGCTCGTATCAATATAGAAGATTCGATGGAAGAAGTGATGAGGAAGTTTGACGATACCAAGGCATGGAATTTGCCCGTAGTGGATAAAGAAGGAAAGTATAAAGGCTTCCTTTCCAAATCAAGAATATTTAATTCATATCGCCAGATGTTGGTGGATTTTTCGGAAGATTAATACAATAAGTGATGGAAAAGAAAGATTTGAAGATAGTATATATGGGGACTCCCGAATTTGCCGTAGAAAGTTTGAAACGGTTGGTCGAGGGAGGATATAATGTGGTAGGTGTAATTACCATGCCGGATAAGCCGATGGGACGCCATGGAAGTGTATTGCAGGCAAGTCCCGTGAAGCAATATGCCGTATCGCAAGGATTGAAGGTCTTGCAACCCGAGAAGCTGAAGGATGAGGCTTTCTTGGAAGAATTACGCGCTTTGCAAGCCGATTTGCAGATTGTTGTGGCTTTCCGCATGTTGCCCGAAGTGGTATGGAATATGCCTCCTATGGGTACTTTCAACCTACATGCAGCTTTGTTGCCTCAATACAGAGGGGCGGCTCCTATTAATTGGGCAGTTATCAATGGGGATACAGAAACGGGCATCACCACTTTCTTCTTGAAGCATGAAATAGATACAGGCGACATTATCCAGCAGGTGCGTGTTCCTATAGCCGATACCGATAATGTAGAAATAGTTTATGATAAGCTCATGATGTTAGGAGGTGATTTGGTGCTTGAAACGGTGGATGCCATCTTGGCGGGAACTATCCATCCTATTCCTCAAGATGAACTGATCATGCCCGAAACAGAACTTCGTCCGGCTCCAAAGATTTTTAAGGAAACTTGTCGGATTGATTGGAATAAGGGAGTGAAACGAGTGTACGACTTTGTGCGTGGCTTGTCGCCTTATCCTGCCGCATGGACGGAATTGGTATTACCCGATGGCAATCGTCAAGTAGTGAAGATTTACGAAACGGAAAAGCAATTTGCTACCCATTCCTTGCCTATAGGTCAAGTGGATACCGATGGCAAGACTTATTTCCGTATAGCAGTGCCCGATGGATATGTCAATTTGCTTTCTCTTCAGATGGCGGGAAAGAAACGTATGGGAGTAGGTGATTTCCTGCGTGGCTATCGGCATGTAGACGAAAGCAAGGTGGAATGACCGATAATAAATAAAATGCTGCATCTTCAAAAAAAGTGTTTTGAAGATGCAGTCTTTTTATATTTCTTCATTTATATAGCAGAAAGTGTCACATGTCATGAACGAAACGGAGTTAGTCAAACGTTGCGGTAAGGGTGATAACCTTGCCCGCAAGCAATTGTACGAGCGATATGCCGGACAATTGTTGGCTGTTTGTATCCGTTATACAGGAGACAGAGAAGTGGCACAAGACATTTTGCATGACTCTTTCTTGAATGTTTTTCGTTCCATTGGCCACTTTGTATATCAAGGTGAAGGCTCTTTGAAGGCATGGCTCCATCGTATCGTAGTGAATGAGGCGTTGGGGTATTTGCGCCAACAGTCCGTCTCCTTTTCGTACGAAGTGGTCATGGATGATATTCCCGATGTAGAAGATTCGGGGGAGGACGATTGGGAGGAAATTCCCCCGTCGGTCATTATGCAATTCGTTCAAGAGCTTCCCTCGGGGTACAGAACGGTGTTTAACTTGTATGTGTTCGAAGAGAAAGGACATAAGGAAATAGCCCGCCTGTTGGGAATCAGCGAGCATAGCTCTTCTTCCCAATTGTCAAGAGCAAGGGCTTTGTTAATGAAGAAAGTGAATCAGTATAGAAAACAAATGAGGAGATGATGAAAGAAGATAAATGGTTGGACGGCTTGCGGGATCGGATGAAGGATTACTCCGAACCGGTTCCTGATAATCTATGGGCAGACATAGAGAAGGATTTGGAGGCAACTCCAAAGGTTATCCCTATGAGAGAACGTTGGCAGATGGTGGCAGCTGTAGCCTTGTTGTTCGTAGTGTCTTCGCTTACCCTATGGTTCTGGCATTCTCCTGCCGTAGAATATATGGAACAACAATCGGCCAAGGTAGAAGAGATGCTTCCTATAACTTCGGAGGTAACCCCACAACCGTTGTTGGCTGAAGAGAAGAAAGAAACACCTTCAAAGGCTATTGCTAAAAGAAAAGCATCCGATTCAGTCTTTAGCATTATACATGAGTGTGGCATTTATGAAGAAATGACGCTTGTTCAAGAAGAGACGGAAAATGATTCGGTGGATGCCTCTGTGGTGGTGCCCGAAGAGAAAAATGAGCCAAATGAAGAACGACTTTTGATGCGTAGAAAAGCCTTGGTTGCGGAAAATGTCATGGCAAGTCCCAAGAAGAAGTCTTCTTCGTTGAATTTAGGCATTTTGGTAGGAAATGGCTTGATGGGTTCTGGAGGGATATCGGGCGCTTCCGATTATATGAATATGGAATCTTCTGGCATAACTATCCCCGGTGATTCTACCAATCATTCTACAGATAACCAAAAGCAAGCTGCTTTACATGCAAGAAGTGCATCGAAAATAAATAGCTTGGATTATCAGGCTTTAGAGAAGAAGCATCGTATCCCGTTGGTAGTAGGGGTTTCTTTGCGCTGGACCTTGAATGAGAAATGGGCTTTAGAAAGTGGATTGACCTATACTATGCTATCAACAGACTTGTCGTTGGGTAATCAGAGTGGTGAACAGAAACTCCATTATGTGGGTATACCTTTGAAGGTCAGTCGGGAGGTTTGGAGCAACAAACGCTGGCATGTATACGCTATGGCCGGTGGAGCCGTAGAGAAATGTGTTTATGGAAGTCTGAAGATGAATGACAAGTGGAATATGTCCGATGTAAACCAACGCTTGGAGGTAGACGAACTTCAATGGTCGCTTCAGGCATCGGTAGGCGCCCAATATCGGTTGGCCGAACGGGTAGGAGTGTATGTAGAACCGGGGGTAGCCTATTATTTCGACGATGGAAGCAAAATCGAAACTATCCGCAAGGATAAACCGCTTAATTTCAATTTACAAGTAGGGCTTCGGTTTACCTTGAAAAAATAAAATGATGTTTTCCGTGGGTTATATACAAAATATGTCTATCTTTGTACATGTCTAAATGCTAATGTATATGAAAGAACCCATCATATCTCCGTCATTGTTGTCGGCCGATTTCGCAAACTTGAAGGCCGATTTGGAAAGTATCAATTGTAGTGGTGCCGATTGGTTGCACATCGATATTATGGACGGTGTATTTGTCCCCAACATATCTTTTGGCTTCCCCGTTTTGAAGTATGTGGCACAACTTTCTGAAAAGCCGCTCGATGTACACCTGATGATTGTACAACCCGAAAAGTTCATCAACGAGGTGAAGGCATTGGGAGCCATGATGATGAATGTGCATTACGAGGCTTGTCCGCATTTGCATCGGGTTATCCAACAAATAAAGGGTGCAGGCATGAAGGCAGGCGTAACTCTGAATCCCGCCACTCCTGTATCATTGTTGGCCGATATCCTTGCCGATGTGGATATGGTGTTGCTGATGAGCGTGAATCCGGGCTTTGGCGGGCAAAAGTTCATTCCTCATACCCTTGATAAGATTCGTGAATTGCGGGCATTGATAGAACGTACGGGCTCGCATGTCTTGATTGAAGTGGATGGAGGCGTGAATGAAGAAACGGCCAAGGCATTGGTAGAGGCAGGTGCGGATGTGTTGGTGGCCGGAAGCTATGTTTTCGGAGCTGCCGATCGGAAAGAAGCCGTACGCCAATTGAAGCAAGCATAGATTGTACATGGAACATCCCTCCATACAGACATATCCCATACTCCGGTTGGCCATTCCTTTGGTAATCGGAGTCTTTTTTTCCGGTAATTTCCCCGATTTCCTCCCCATAGGGGCATATATTGGGGGAATTTTGGGGGTATTTGTGCTCTTGGGTTGGCTGATGTCTGGCAAACGGTACGATTGGCGCTGGATGTTTGGTGGAAGCATATTCCTTTTGTTCTTCTTGATAGGCGGATTGCGGATGTCGCACCAATGGCGACAAGTGAATAAGGTTTGGCCCGAGGAAAAGCGGATTTATCAAGGAATTGTACAGGAAATGCCCGAAGAAAGGCCTAAGAGCATTCAGTGTAAAACGACGCTTTCCGATGGACAAAACGTCATTTTATACCTCGCAAAAGATAGTTTTTCAACAACATTGGCCATGGGCGACCGTTTTTGGCTATACACCCGAATCCGTCCACCGATGAATACCGGCTATACAGGGACGTTTGACTATGCCTCTTATTTGTTGCATAAGGGGGTGAGTGGCACGTCGTATGTCCCCTCGGGGAGTTGGATGAAAAGCGGACAATCCGCTCCATTAACGTGGAAACAACGGGCTTTGCAAGTGCGCCAACAGATAGTGGACAAGTATAAGGAATGGGGAATAGGCGAGGGGCAATTGCCGGTCCTTTCGGCTCTTACGGTGGGCTTTAAAGGCGATTTAAGCGATGATGTAAGGCAGACCTATGCCGTGGTGGGTATTGCTCATGTATTAGCCTTGTCGGGCATGCATATCGGCTTTCTGTGGATGCTGATCAGTGTGTTGTTGCGCCCCTTGGGAAACGCTCTTTTCATGCGTGTTTTACGTTGGTTGTTGGCAACCGTTTTATTATGGATATTTGCGTTTATAGCGGGCTTGGAGGCATCAGTTGTACGTGCGGTAGTGATGTGTATGCTCATGGAATTGGGACGCATGGCGGGCGGGAAAACACTGTCAATGAACACGCTGGCTATTGCCGCACTCTTCATGCTATTGTACAATCCTTCTTATTTGTTCGATGTCAGTTTCCAGTTGTCCTTCTTGGCCGTTCTTTTCATCCTGTTGCTTTATCCGTTGCTCAGTAGGGCATGTCCTTCTCAGCATCGTTGTGTGAAGGCGATATGGAATGTCATGGCTGTATCGGTAGCTGCGCAAGTGGGTACGGCTCCGTTGGTGATGTATTATTTCCACAACTTCTCGGTTTATTTCTTGTTGGCCAATTTAGGAGTAGCCTTGTGGGTGCCTTGCATCATTTATGCAGCATTAGGGACGATGGCACTTTCTTTCATTCCGCTTCTGCAAGGATGGGGAATCAGGCTGCTCGATGGGTTGGTGGCTATGCTCAATGCTTTTGCGGAATGGATAAGTCAGTTGCCTGGTGCTTCCCTTATTTCGTTCCATCCCCATCAGGTAGATGTATGGGGAGCGTATTTGCTTATGGCTATCGGGTTTTGGTATATCCTGACGCATAAACGGAAAGTCATTCTTGTTTTTATGGGGTGTATGGCCGGTTGGTTGGGGTTGCATTGCTGTATGTTCCTTTGAGAAGTAAAGGTTGATTTGTTCCGTATGCCTTTTGATCCTGTCATTTATATGATTCATCAAATGATACTTCAAATTTGTTTATCGGGAAAGTTTTGTGTTACTTTGTATCATCGTTTACCCAATCAATTGGAAAAGTTATGAAATACCCTATCGGAATACAAGACTTTGAAAGGATTATCAAAGGAGATTATGTATATGTAGACAAGACTGTTCTGATACATAAGCTTGTGACAGAAGGATCCATCTATTTTCTGAGACGTCCGCGAAGGTTCGGAAAGAGTCTGTTGGTGTCTACTCTCAAGAACTATTACTTGGGGAAAAAGGAACTGTTCAAGGGATTGGCTATCGATGCGTTAGAAAAAGATTGGTTGGAGTATCCGGTATTTCATATTGATTTTAACGGGAATGACTTTACACAAACGGGAACATTGAAAAAGAAAATCGAAAAGTTCCTGTCGGATAATGAAGATATATATGGTAAAAACCTCAATAGCCAAAATATCGGTGACAGATTTTCCGATTTATTGAAAGCCGCCCACGAAAAGACGGGGCGTCAGGCTGTGGTGCTTATCGACGAATACGACAAGCCCATCCTTGATGTACTCGACACTGGCTTATCTTCTATGGTAGATGGTGAAATGTGGTTATTGGAAGACCAGCACCGGGAAACGCTCAAAGGTTTCTATTCCGTATTCAAAGCGGCCGACGAGCATCTGCAATTCGTGCTGCTCACCGGTGTCACCAAGTTCTCGCAAGTAAGTGTGTTCAGTGGGTTCAACCAACCGGCAGACATCAGCATGGATCCACGATACGAAGCACTCTGTGGTATCACTACCGAGGAATTGTATCAATACTTCGACAAATCCATTGCTGAACTGGCAGACAGTTACGGATATTCCATAGAAGAGACCAAAGAATTGCTTAGATTACAATACGACGGTTATCACTTCGGTCGCAAACTGACGGACATTTACAATCCTTTCAGTCTCCTCAATGTATTTGCATCGCAAAACATACAGGATTACTGGTTCCGTAGCGGTACACCCACTTATTTGATACGGTTGCTCAACCATACCCAAGAGAATCTGAACGAACTGACCGGAAAGTATTACGACCCCAGCCAGTTCATCGACTATAAGGCCGATGTAGAGAAACCTCTTCCTATGATATTCCAGAGCGGTTATCTTACCATCAAGGATTGCGACATAGAATTGAATTCCTATTTACTGGATTTCCCGAACAACGAAGTGAAAAAGGGATTCGTCACTATGGTAGCCGCAGATTATCTGAAGCCGAGGACCGAAGCCGGAAGTTGGGCCATTGAATCGGTCAAAGCCTTGAAAGCAGGTGATACAGAAAAGTTCCGCAAACTGCTCACCTCATTCCTGGCCGACATTCCTTATACCATGCGCCGCAAGGAAGACGA
>CAZJFI010000019.1:0-15839 GCA_964545265.1 uncultured Phocaeicola sp. | reverse complement strand
GTCCGACAGAGGAACCGTTCTTACCTTCCGGCCTTTTCCAAAGAGGACTACGCTGTATGGGGGCGTTTGTGAAAGATGGCTGCCCAAGAACCGTGAAATGTTTAATGTTTATGGTTTATCGGATTGCTTCCACTTCGTCGGCATTCAACGGGATGCGCTTGCCAAGAAGCTGTGCACCGGTTTCGGTGATGAGATAATCTTCTTCGTTACGCAATCCGGTAAAGTCGCGCCATGCATCGAGCTTGTCGTAGCAGATGAAGTCGGTGAAACGGTTTTCGGACTTCCAGTAGTCAATCAACTCGGGGATAAAGTAGATACCCGGTTCGATGGTAAGTACAAAACCCGGTTCCAACGGACGGGCCAAGCGCAAGGACTTGCGTCCGAACTGGGTGCTCTTAGGTTCGCCGTTATAGCCTACCCATACTTCGCCCAAGTTTTCCATATCGTGTACATCGAGTCCCATCATGTGTCCCAAACCGCAAGGGAAGAACATGGCGTGTGCACCGGCAGCAACTGCTTCGGCAGGATCGCCCTTCATCAGTCCCATATCTTTCAAACCTTCGCAGATGACGCGACAAGAGAGTTCGTATACATCTTTGAACGGTACGCCCGGCTTCAAGGCATTGACAGCCGCCATGTGTGAAGCTACCTGCAAGTCGAGGATTTCACGTTGACGGGTAGAGAACTTCTTTCCGGCACAAACGGTAGACGACATGTCACCGCAATAGCCCATGGCGGTTTCGGCTCCGGCATCAATCAATACCATATCGCCTTCCTTAATAGTGTTACCATGGTAGTGATTATGGAGTGTCTGTCCGTTTACTGTAGCGATAGTGGGGAATGAAACGAAACATCCGGCAGCTTTTGCCACTGCTTCCAAAGCAGCTGCTACTTCGTATTCTTTCATACCTACTTGAGCTACCTTCATGGCGCAGAGGTGCATATCGGCAGTCACTTCGCAAGCTCGTTGCAGTTCTACAATTTCTTCGGCTGTCTTGTGGTTACGCAAATTCACTACACCTCGGATAAAAGGTACGGAAGGTTGGTCGGTTCCCGGACGGATACCCAACAAATCGAACAGTTTGATGCGGTGTTCGGCACGGTAAGTCGGCAGATAATGTATGGTCTGTTTCTTGGCTACGGCCTGTTCGATGTATTTCTTCAGCTCGCATGTGGGGCGGGTTTCGTGAATACCTACCAATTGGGCCTTTTCGCATAGAGTAGGTTGGATACCCATCCAAACAATGTCATCAATGGTAAGCTCATTACCAAAGATGATTTCCTTGTCTTTGTCGATATCGATGATAGCACCTAATCCGGCATAGTTCAATCCGAAGAAATACAGGAAAGTGGAATCCTGACGGAAATGATAGGTATTGTCTTCGTAGTTCATTCCACATTCTTCGTTACCGAAGAACAACAAGAGTCCGCTACCTACGCTTTTCTTTAGCGCAGTGCGTCTTTTTTCATACGTTTCTTTTGCAAACATGATATGAATTATTTAAGGTTATTACTGTTTTGCTGTAAAGATACGGCTTTTCTTTGAATACTTTATGGAAGTTTGATGGAATTGTGTTATTTTTGTTGAGTTTGAATAATAATTAATAAATAATACAATGAAGAAAAATCTCTTAATGACGCTGTGTCTGTTGGCAGTCACAGCAATGTATGCCCAACACATACCGACACTTGAAGAAGCGGTCTATGGCGGTTTGATTAAAACTCAAGGGGGCGGTTATGTGAACTGGATGAAAGACGGTGAGTACTATTCCAAGATGGAACGGAATGCCGAAGGAGGCATTGACGTGATGGCCTATAGCGCCAAGGACAATTCCAAGGAAGTGTTGATACCGGGCAGTAAGTTGGTGAATCCCGAAACCGGGAAGCCCATACCGGTACGTAGCTTCACATTCAGTGACGACAATCAGAAAGTGTTGATTTATACCAATACCCGTCAGGTATGGCGTTATGATACCCGTGGCGATTATTGGGTACTCGATATCCAAAGCGGCAAGTTGCAACAGGTGGGTAAGCATTGTCCCGAAGCAACCTTGATGTTTGCCAAGTTCTCGCCCGACGCTACCAAGGTGGCTTATGTCTCCAAAAATAATATCTATGCCGAAAACTTGGCAGATGGTAAGGTGACTGCATTGACTACCGATGGAAGCGACCTCATTGTGAACGGTACTTTCGACTGGGTATACGAAGAAGAATTCAGTTGTCGTGACGGTTTCCGTTGGAGTCCCGATGGCAAGTATATTGCTTATTGGCAGAGCGATACGGAAGGTACCGGTTGGTTCGATATCATTAATAATGTAGATGCCTTGTATCCTACTATCCAACGTTTTCCTTATCCTAAAGCCGGTACAACCAATTCGGCAGTAAAGGTGGGTTATGTATCGGTAGACGGTGGCGCTACCACTTGGGTGAATATCCCCGGTGATGCCCGTGAACATTACCTCCCCCGTATGGAATTCATTCCCGGATGCAACGAACTCTTTATCCAACAGATGAATCGTCCACAGAATACCAATAAGGTATGGACCGTGAAGATTGGCGAAACCCAACCTGTGAATATTTTTACAGAAACTGATACTGCTTGGGTGGAAACCAATGACAATATCCATTGGTTGAAAGGAAACAAGTACTTTACTTGGGAAAGTGAACGCAGCGGTTACCGTCATTTGTATCGTGTAAGTCGCGACGGAAAGGAAATCATTCCTATTACCAAGGGTGATTTTGACTTTATACACGAAGTGGGTATGGATGTCCAGAAGGGGTTGGTTTACTTCATCGCATCGCCCGATAACTTTACCCAACGTTATCTGTATCAAGCCAAGTTGTTTGGCAAGGGTGAAGTGAAGCGTTTGAGTCCGATGGATCAGACCGGTCAGCACAGCTACAGCATGTCGCCTACCGGTAAATGGGCGGTACATACATTCAGTAATACCGAAACACCTCAGGTAATCGATATGGTTCAGTTCCCTGCCCACAAAAGTGTGCGTGTGATTACCGACAATGCTGAAGCCAAGCAACAATATCAAGCATTGGGCTTGCAACCGAAGGAATTCGTCAAGGCCCGTTCAGGCGAACTGATGCTCGACGGGTGGATGATCAAGCCGGTAAACTTTGACCCGAACAAGAAATATCCGGTGATACTCGATATCTATGGTGAACCGGCCAGCTCTACCGTACAGGATGTATGGGGTGGCGGTAGCTTGTGGCACCAGCATTTGGCCAATCAGGGATATATCGTAATGAGTATAGACAATCGGGGTGCCAATACACCGCGTGGTCGTGAATGGCGTAAGTGTATTTACGGTGAAGTGGGTACTTTTGCTTGTCAGGATCAGGCCCAAGCTATCCAAGATTTGGGTAAGCAGTATTCATTCATCGATTTGAGCCGTATCGGTGTAACCGGTTGGAGTGGTGGCGGTAGCCAGACATTGAACTGTATGTTCCGTTATCCCGATGTGTTCCATACCGGTATTGCTGTAGCCTTTGTGGCAGACCAACGTTTGTACGACACCATCTATCAGGAACGTTACATGAATACTCCGCAGAACAATCCCGAAGGTTATCGCAAGGGCTCACCTATTCACTATGCTGCCGGTTTGAAGGGTAACTTGTTGCTTATTCACGGTACAGGTGATGACAACGTGCACTATCAAAGTTGTGAAATGATGGTGAACGAACTGATTCGTCACGGAAAGGTATTCTCACAGATTTCGTATCCTATGCGCTCGCATAGCATCAACGAACGTCAAGGTACCACTTACCATTTGCGCAAGAGCATGTTAGACTACTGGAAGAAGAATCTTCCTGCAGGAGGTCGATAAATAAACAATAAAAAGTGGGTGTGCAAAATACGCATCCACTATTTTTTTGGCACGGATTACACGGATTAACACGGTCTCTAGTGTATGTTTTACATCAAATTTATCCGTGCAATCCGTGTAATCCGTGCCTAAATTATATTTATGACACACTTATTTATCTGCGTGAGGATAATCGATGGTGTAATGCAAGCCGCGACTTTCCTTGCGTTCCATGGCCTGACGGGTAATCAGGTAACCGATGTTAATCATGTTACGTAGTTCGCAAAGTTCGCGTGATGCCTTGCAACGCTTGAAGAGGCGTTCCGTTTCTTCGTATAGAATGTCCAGTCGGTTCCAGGCACGGATGAGGCGGATATTGCTTCGTACAATACCTACATAGGCTTCCATAATCTGGTTCACTTCCTTCATGCTTTGGGTGATAAGTACCAGTTCTTCGGGGTTCATCGTTCCTTCGGCATCCCATTCGGGGATGTCTTCGTTGTAGTCGTAACGTTCGAGTACACTCAGTGCATGTTTGGCGGCTGCATCGGCATAGACTACAGCTTCAATCAATGAGTTCGATGCCAATCGATTGCCACCATGTAATCCGGTGCATGAACATTCGCCGATGGCATACAAACGGCCGATGCTGCTCTGTCCGTTGAGATCTACCTTGATACCCCCACACAAATAGTGTGCTGCTGGTGCTACCGGGATGTAGTCCTTGGTAATATCAATACCTATACTCAAGCACTTCTGGTAGATGTTGGGGAAGTGTTTCTTGGTTTCTTCGGGATCCTTGTGGGTAACGTCCAAGTACACATGGTCTTCGCCCCGGAGTTTCATTTCATTGTCAATAGCCCGTGCCACGATGTCGCGTGGAGCGAGTGACAAACGCGGGTCATACTTCTGCATGAATTCCTTGCCGTCCTTAGTCTTCAGGATACCCCCGTAACCACGCATAGCCTCCGTAATAAGATAGCTAGGACGGTCACCCGGATGATAGAGTGCGGTAGGGTGGAACTGAATGAACTCCATATCTTTCACCACTCCCTTGGCGCGGTACACCATAGCAATACCGTCGCCGGTAGCTACAAGTGGGTTAGTGGTTTGTCGGTACACGGCCTCGCATCCACCGGTAGCCATTACGGTTACTTTGGAGAGGAAGGTGTCCACCTCACCGGTCTTTTCGTCAAGAATATAGGCACCATAGCATTTGATACCTTGTGTATAGCGGGTTACTATAATGCCCAGATGGTGTTGGGTAATGATTTCCACCGCATAGTGGTCGGTAAAGACGGTGATGTTGGGATGTGCCTTCACCGTTTCTATCAGACTGGTTTGTATTTCAGCCCCTGTATTGTCCTTGTGGTGTAGGATGCGGAATTCGGAGTGGCCGCCTTCTTTATGCAAGTCGAATTCTCCGTCTTTGTTCTTGTCGAAGTCTACTCCCCACTTAATGAGTTCTTCAATTTGTGCAGGCGCTTCGCGCACTACTTTTTCTACGGCTGTACGGTCGCTTATCCAATCGCCGGCAATCATCGTATCTTCGATGTGCTTTTCAAAATTATCTACTTTCAGGTTGGTTACCGAGGCAATCCCTCCTTGTGCAAAGTAGGTGTTGGCTTCTTCTAATCCGGCCTTGCAAATCAAGGCCACTTTACCCTTGTGAGCTACCTTCAAGGCAAAACTCATACCGGCTATACCAGAGCCGATGACAAGGAAATCGAATTTTCTTACCATAATGAGATGTATTTATGTTCGCAAATGTAAGCAATTCTATCATTTGTTGTTCATTATTTGGGAGATTTTTCCTATCTTGCACCCAAAATGATAAACCTTTAACAAAGAATACGTATGAAATATCAATTGGCAATTGTCGGGGGTGGACCCGCAGGGTATACCGCAGCTGAGGCGGCAGGTAATGCAGGACTGAGTGTAGTGTTGTTTGAAAAGAACAGTTTGGGTGGTGTATGTCTGAATGAGGGATGCATTCCTACCAAGACTTTGCTCTATTCGGCGAAAGTATATGATTATGCCAAGCATGCAGCTAAGTATGCGGTAACAGTGCCCGAAGCATCGTTCGACTTGGCCAAGATCATTGCACGCAAGCAAAAAGTGGTACGTAAATTGGTGTTGGGTATCAAGGCGAAACTGACGGCACACCAGGTGACAATCGTAACCGGAGAAGCTACCGTAATAGATAAAAATACAGTGAAATGTGGAGAAGAAATCTACGAATGCGATAATCTGTTGCTCTGTACCGGTAGTGAAACATTCATTCCACCGATTCCGGGAGTGGAGGAAGTAGATTACTGGACACACCGCAATGCGTTGGATAACAAGGAACTGCCAACCTCGCTTACCATTGTAGGTGGTGGAGTAATCGGTATGGAGTTTGCTTCATTCTTCTGTAGCTTGGGTGTAAAGGTGACGGTTATCGAAATGATGGATGAGATATTAGGCGGTGTGGACAAGGAACTTTCGGCCTTACTTCGTGCAGAATATGCCAAGAAGGGTATCAAGTTCTTGCTGAGTACTAAGGTAACCGGTTTGTCGAAAGGAGAAATCGGTACGGTGGTGGCTTACGAAAATGCTGAGGGAGCCGCTACGGTAGAAGCCGAAAAACTGTTGTTGAGCGTAGGCCGCCGACCGGTAATGAAGGGCTTCGGATTGGAAAATTTGGGCTTGGATCTTACCGAACGTAAGTGTATCAAGGTAGATGAACATCTGCAGTCGTCCGTGCCGGGTGTATATGTGTGCGGTGACTTGAACGGTGTATTGTTATTGGCTCATACGGCTGTACGCGAAGCCGAAGTGGCTGTACATCATATTATCGGCAAGGAAGACACCATGAGTTATCGAGCTATTCCGGGCATAGTCTATACCAATCCGGAAATCGCATCGGTAGGTGCCAGTGAAGAAGCCCTGCAAAAGGAAGGTATCTCGTATCAGGCCGTTAAATTGCCGATGGCTTTCTCCGGACGTTTTGTTGCCGAAAACGAGGGCGTAAATGGAGTATGTAAGGTATTGGTGGCCGAAGACGGTGAAGTGTTGGGTGCCAGCATGTTGGGTAATCCGGCTTCCGAATTGATTGTGTTGGCTGGTATCGCTATCGAAGACCACAAGAAGGTGGAAGACTGGAAACGATATGTATTCCCGCATCCTACCGTAGGGGAAATCTTCCGGGAGTTGTAATGATTTTAATTCATGCCTAAAAAATTGGTGGACGTGAATGATGACACGTTTATATATAATGAGGTATTTGTTTATCGTTTGCATGTGTTTTTGTTTTGGCTTGCTCAAAGCTCAAACCATAGCCGAACGGTTGGATGCACTACTGAATGAAGAAGTACTGAGAACCTCGGAAGTAGGAGTGACGGTGTTCGACCTGACTACCGGACAGTCGGTGTATCGGTATCAGGACGAGAAACTGTATCGTCCGGCTTCGACAGAAAAGGTGATAACTTCAGTCACGGCATTGGCCCGGTTAGGCGAGGATTATACCATGAATACCCGTTTGTGTCATAGTGGACAGATAGAGAACGATACGCTGAAAGGGAACTTGTACTTGATAGGGGGATTTGATCCCGAACTGATGGAAGAACATCTGGACAGTTTGGTGGAGGCTGTAGTGCAGAGTGGTATCCGCTACATAGCCGATACGTTGGTAGCCGATGTTTCCATGATGGATTCAGTGTATTGGGGACCGGGATGGTCGTGGGACGACGCTCCTTATTCTTTCCAACCTTATCTGTCGCCCTTGATGCTGAACCGCGGGTGTGTGGAAGTGACGGTGGTTCCTACCCAATCCGATTCATTACCCATAGTGGAATGTACACCGGTTTCCAATTATTATCAGATAAGAAATGAAGCGATGAGTCGGAATCCTCAAGCGGGCAAACTGAAGATTACCCGAAACTGGATGGAGAACGGCAATGTAATAAGTATTTCGGGGAATGTCAGCAAAAAGACAACCACTTCGTTAAGTGTATATCCTTCCCAAGATTTCTTTTTGTTTACGTTGGTAGAGCGGTTGAAACAAAAAGGTGTGGAGGTATGCCGGCAAGCTTATTCGGTCTGTCCGGAAGATAGCGTCCAGACACTGTTTACCCTTCGGCGTCCCATTCGGGAAGTGTTGAAGCAGGCTTTGAAGGAGAGTGATAACTTGTGTGCAGAATCCATGTTTTACCATTTGGCTTTGCAAGATACATTGCAGCACGGCATAACGGCCGAAAACGGTACCGAAGCAGTGTATGCCTTTATGAAAGAAGCGTTGGGATTCAATCCTGAGCACTATAAGATAGCCGATGGTAGCGGAGTATCCTTGTATAACTATGTGTCGCCCCGCTTGTTATTGGAATATTTGAAATATGCCTATTATCATCGCGAAGTGTTTTTGTCTTTCTATGAATCGTTGCCCATAGCGGGGATAGACGGTACGCTAAAATACCGGATGAAGAAAACTTCGGCCTACCGGAACGTTCGGGCAAAGACCGGTTCGGTAACAGGAGTGAGTTCAATGGCAGGGTATGCCAAAGCAGCCAACGGACATCAACTGGCCTTTGTCATCATTAACCAGAATGTGATGAAGTTAAGAAAGGCGCGTGAATTTCAGGACAAAATATGTACGATTTTGTGTCAATAAATCAAATATTGCATGTTTTGGAACAAAAATTACAATATTTCTGAACGATAATTATACCAAGAAATAGAATTAGTTTCGTAACTTTGCGAAAACGGAATAAACTTAAAGACATCATACGATTATGAAAACTAATTATGAAATTAGATATGCCGCGCATCCCGAAGATGCCAAGAGCTATGATACCGAAAGAATCCGTCGGGATTTTCTGATAGAAAAAGTGTTCTCGACTGATGAGGTGAACATGGTATATTCCATGTATGACCGCATGATTGTAGGAGGTGCCATGCCGGTAAATGAAGTTTTGCCTTTAGAAGCCATTGATCCGTTGAAAGCTCCTTATTTCCTGACTCGTCGTGAAATAGGTATTTTCAATGTAGGTGGACCGGGTGTGGTAAAGGCCGGTGATGCCGTATATGAGATAAACTACAAGGAAGCCCTTTATTTAGGTGCTGGTGACCGTGAAGTGATTTTTGAAAGTAAGGATGCGGCAAACCCTGCCAAATTCTATTTCAATTCCACCAATGCCCATTGTACTTATCCCGACAAACTGGTGACCAAGAAGGAAGCCATCGTAGCCGAAATGGGTTCATTGGAAGGTTCGAACGACCGTCGCATCAACAAGATGCTGGTGAATCAGGTGTTGCCTACCTGCCAGTTGCAGATGGGTATGACCGAACTGATGAACGGTAGTGTGTGGAATACCATGCCGGCACATTTGCACAGCCGCCGTATGGAAGCTTATTTCTATTTTGAAGTGCCCGAAGAACATGCTGTATGTCACTTTATGGGTGAACCGCAAGAAACCCGTCATTTATGGATGAAGGGCGACCAGGCTGTTCTTTCTCCCGAATGGTCTATTCATAGTGCAGCCGCTACCCATAATTATACATTTATTTGGGGAATGGGCGGTGAAAATCTGGATTATGGCGACCAGGATTTCTTTGCAATTACTGATTTGAAATAACAACTTATTAACTACTTAAATCATTTATTTATCATGAACATTTTTTCTTTGGAAGGTAAGAATGCGTGGATTACTGGCGCATCTTACGGTATCGGTTTCAACATTGCCAAGGCATTTGCTCAGGCTGGTATCAAGAATATCATCTTCAACGATATCAACGAAGACGCATTGGCTAAGGGCTTGGCTAACTACAAGGAAGCCGGTATTGAAAATGTACACGGTTATGTGTGCGACGTAACTAATGAAGTTGCTGTTAAGGAACTCGTAGAAAAGATTCACGCTGAAGTAGGTCAGATTGATATTTTGGTGAACAATGCAGGTATCATCAAGCGTATCCCAATGCACGAAATGAAGCGTTCAGAATTCCAACAAGTAATTGATATCGACTTGGTAGGTCCATTCATTTGCGCAAGTGCCGTTATTCCTGAAATGATGGAACGTCGTGAAGGTAAGATCATCAACATCTGTTCTATGATGTCTGAATTGGGTCGTGAAACCGTATCTGCTTATGCTGCTGCTAAGGGTGGTTTGAAGATGTTGACTCGTAACATCTGCTCTGAATATGGTGAATACAACATCCAATGTAATGGTATTGGCCCGGGTTATATCGCTACTCCTCAAACAGCTCCGTTGCGTGAACGTCAGGCTGATGGTAGCCGTCATCCGTTCGACAGCTTTATTTGTGCCAAGACTCCGGCTGGCCGTTGGTTGGATCCGGAAGAATTGGGCGGACCTGCAGTATTCCTCGCTTCTAAGGCTTCGGATGCAGTAAATGGTCACGTATTGTATGTTGACGGTGGTATCTTGGCATACATCGGTAAGCAACCCTAATGAAAAATAGAAAATAACCAGAAAACGGATAATCGGAAAGTGGAACTTGTTCGGTTGTCCGTTTTTGCATTTAAGTCTGTTATGAAGAAATTATTGATTGGATTAGTGGCTTTGGCCGGACTGACAGCCTGTACAAAAGTCAAGGATACATTGACGGTTACTGTCATCAATTCATTGGATATGGAACGTCAAGGCGAAATGGTGGAGGTATCCATGAATAAGGTGGCTAAAGATTTGGGCTTGGCAGATACTGCGCAAATTGTGGTATTGGACAAGGATGGATTGGAGGTACCTTATCAGATTACACACGATGACAAACTGATTTTTCCTGCCTCTGTAGGTGCACAGGGCAGCAGCCAATATACGTTACAAATAGGCACTCCTAATCCAGTTAATGTCAAGGCTTGTGGACGTGTTTATCCTGAGCGTATGGATGATATAGCTTGGGAGAATGACTTGATTGGTTGTCGAGCCTACGGACCAACCTTACAAAGAAAAGGAGAACGTGGATTTGGTTATGACATTTTCACCAAAAGAGGTACTTCAGAACCGGTATTGGAAGAAATGTATGCCCAACAGAACAGTCCCGAGAACTGGGCAAAAGTCAATGAGTTGAGAAAAACTGATCCGAAAGCAGCCAATGAACTGGTCAATTCGTTCACTTATCATGTTGACCATGGTTTTGGTATGGACTGCTATGCAGTAGGACCTACACTGGGTGCAGGTGTAGCCGCTTTGATGGTAGACGATGCCATTATCTATCCGTGGTGCTATAAAGATTATGAAATATTGGACAACGGATCACTTCGTTTTACCGTAAAATTGGAATTCCATCCATTGAAAGTGAAGGAAGATACTACCGTAGTAGAAACCCGTATCATTACGCTGGATGCCGGCTCTCATCTGAACCGTACGGTTGTTTCCTATAGCAGCTTGCAAGAAACATTACCGGTTGTAAGTGGTATTGTATTGCATGATACCATTGGTGCTGTTGTAGCGGATGCCAAGAATGGCTATATGACTTATGTTGACCCAACTACTGGTCCCGACCAAGGAAAGATATTTATGGGAGCTGCTTTCCCTACGGATGTAACGGAAGCAAAAGTGGTTCTTTTCTCGGAAGAAGAAAAGCGTCGTCGTAATAATGCTTATGGTCATGTATTGGCTGTCAGTGAATACGAACCGAATGGGGAATATGTCTATTATTGGGGATTTGCTTGGGATAGAGCAGATATCCAGACATCAGAGGAGTGGAACGAATACATGAAGAACTTTGCTCAGAAAGTTCGTACTCCATTGGAAGTTAGTCTGAAATAAAATCAGTCAAAAACTTTGAATTCATAGCCTTGTTCCAGTAGCCACTCGATGGCTCGGGGCAAGGCATATTTTAAATTCTTTTCGGACTTGAGGGAGTCGTGGAAAGTAATGATGGAACCGTTACGTACGTACTTCTTTACTTTATTAAGTACTTGAGGACCGTTTAATCGTTTGCTATAATCGCGGGTTACCAAATCCCACATCACAATGGTGTATCGGTTTCTTAATACCATGTATTGCGCCCAACGCATCCAACCGTGTGGGGGTCTGAACAGATTACTTTTTATCAGTTCGTCGGCCTTGTTTACATTGGCTAAATAGTTATAGCTCAGATATTTTAATCCTTGTATGTGATTAAAGGTGTGGTTTCCTAACCGGTGTCCACGTTCTACAATCATCTTGAATTCTTCAGGATGCTTGCGTACGTTGTCCCCTACCAAAAAGAAAGTAGCCTTGATGTGATATTTATCCAGCAAATCGAGCACCCAAGGTGTAATTTCAGGGATGGGACCGTCATCGAAAGTCAGGTACACGGCTTTCTCATTCTTGTTCATCCGCCAAAAGGCACGAGGATACATCCAACGTATGAGCAATGGGGGTTGTTCGATTAGCATTTCTGGACTCTTGTATTACATTTATTATATTTTAGGCACGGATTACACGGTTATGTAAACACAGCAAAACTTGTGTTCATCCATGTAATCTGTGCCTGTTTTATAATTTATTTCTTCCCTATCCGTTCATTGAACATGTGATAGAGTTCTTCAAACTTCTTGGCATAGTGCAAAGCCATATCCGAAGACTGTTCCTGATCTTCCTTGTTACTTACACCTGCTGATGAAATGCGGGCAAGGCTCTTGCAGATTTCGTCCAGCATAAGCATGTTCTGTCCGCATTCTACATACGAATTGGTGAACTGGGAATCGTTCAGGCTCAAGTACCAAGTAACATACTCTATAGACTTGTTGGCCAAATCGCTTAAAATCATTTTAGCGGAGGCTGTGTCGCCTAAAGCAATGTATTGGTCGGCCATCTCCTTGGAACTGCTTGCTACATAGCTGTGCGGAACGGTTGTACTTGGAATGACTTGCAAACTGTAGTCCAACGCTTTCTTGGCCTTGTCGTACTTGCCTTCCTTTATCAATTGTCCGGCTACTTGTACAAACATACGTCGATGGGTTTGGCACATGCGCATAACGGTTTCATCCAGATAGATGTCGGGATTGTCAATCTTACCGAATTTGTAACGGTTCATCAGATTGTCGTACATCTTTTCGCTGTCGATGCGCGCATCCAAGGCTGCAGTATTGAACGGAGTGATACGATAAGCCAAACCTTCCTGCATGAAGTTGTTACCTAAATTCATGTGATTGTCGACACCAACCGTAATAGCCATATAGATAGGACGTTCCCAGTTGGTATTGGCCAACATTTCGAGCATCATCAATTCGTACTTGTACAAGCGGCTCTTTCCTTTCAGCGAGATATGCATGTATTCAGGAATTTCGCCATGGAGTGAATCTGGAATCATCATGCCCGAACGCTTCACAGCTTCCTTGTCTATCTTGATGACGATGCTGTCGGTAGGAATCATCTGCAATCCGTCTTTAGCCTCGCGTACCCAATATTTCAAGATGTTCTTCAGTTCGTAAGGATTATCACCGAAGTTCTTCACAGCTTCTTCTGGATTTTGTTTGTAGAAGTTATCAATGGTTTCCTTCACTTCCGGACGAACAGCAATGGCTTCGTTATGTCCCGATACATATTCCAAGCGCTTCCAATCGATAGGTACGGCTGGAGAGTTGTAAGCGTCACGCTTCATCTGGTCGATGTACCAGTCGGTTTGCAGATAGCTCAAGTTACATACACGGGCATCGGTACGATATTCTTCCACTTCCTGATTGTACCACAAGGGGAAGGTGTCATTGTCGCCGTTGGTAAAGATAATCGGATTACCTTCTTCGGGCAATGTATTCAAGTAGTTCTTTCCGAAGTCGCTACATGTATAACGTCCGCTACGGTCGTGGTCGTCCCATGTCTGACTTACCATTTGTATGGGTACAAGCAGACAGACTGCTGTTGCCAAGATAGCTGCGGGTTTTTCGCCAATCTTCTTTTCCAACCATTGGGAGATACCGGCTACACCCAAACCAATCCAGATGGCAAAGGCATAGAACGAACCGGCGTACGCATAGTCGCGTTCACGAGGTTGTAAAGGAGTTTGGTTCAAATAAAGTACGATGGCGAGTCCGGTCATGAAGAACAGGAAGAATACTACCCAGAATTGTTGGATACCTTTTTCGCCCTTATAAGCTTGCCAGAACAGACCAATGAGGCCGAGAATCAACGGCAAGCAGAAGAATACGTTGTGTCCCTTGTTGTTCTTCAAATCGGATGGTAGGAATTCTTGATTGCCTACCAACATATTGTCGATGAACGGAATACCGGTAATCCAATTTCCATGTTCAATTTCTCCGTGTCCTTGGATATCGTTCTGACGACCGGCAAAGTTCCACATGAAATAACGCCAATACATGAAGTTCACTTGATAAGAGAAGAAGAACTTGATGTTTTCCCATTGGGTAGGAATCTTCAGCATCATCATGGTTCCACATTGGTCGTAAGGCACTTGTTTACCTTTGATACCACCCAACCAGTTTTCGTAGGCTTCGGCATGATCTTCGCTGTACATACGTGGGAACAGCATGTTTTGAGCATATCTGTATTCCATCTTGTTACGTACAATTTCGTAGCTGTCCTTTTCATCGGCCGAGGCTTTTTCTTTCCGTTGGTATACAGGAGCACCTTCAATGACATCGTACATACATCCGCCGTCCACTTCTTTCAAAGCCGGTTTGGAAGCATAGGTCTGTCCGTAGAACAAAGGGCGGGTACCGTATTGTTCACGTCCCAAATAATCACCCAACGTGAAGATATCTTCCGGGGAGTTCTGATCCATTGGTGTATTGGCTGTAGAACGGATCACAATCAATGCATAAGAGGAATAACCTACTACAATCATCATGATACAGAGTAGGGCAGTATTCAATGTGCGGGCGCTGATTTGCCATTTGGCATCCAGCTTGGCAAACAAATACATAGCCAAAGCACCAAGCACCACAACACCTATGACAGCACTCATGGCACCGTGTCCGTAGAATGGAATACCAGTCATTCCGATGGTAGTGAGGAAAGAGATGTTCATGCGTTTGCGGCTCTTTTGGGTATAGCTTTCGTATACTCCCCAAATGATAGCGGCAGCCAACAGAATGATATAGACAATCAAACCGGTATTGAACGGCATGCTCAGGTTGTTGACAAACAGTAACTCAAACCAACCACCTACCTTTACAATACCAGGTACGATACCGTACAATACGGCAGCAACCAAGGCACCGGAACCTACCAAAGCAAGCAGACTGCCTTTCAAGTTGGCATTTGGATTCTTCTTGAAGTAATAGACCAATACAATGGCTGGAATACAAAGCAAGTTCAGCAAGTGGACACCAATACTCAAGCCCATCAAATAGGCTATAAGAATCAGCCAACGGTCGCTATGAGGATCATCGGCTACAGCTTCCCACTTCAGTATCAACCAGAATACCACAGCGGTAAAAAGGCTGGAGTATGCATATACTTCCCCTTCCACGGCACTGTACCAGAAGGTATCGCTCCATGTATAGGCCAATGCACCTACCAATCCGGAACCGATAATGGTCACCATTTTTCCTATGGTCATGGCATTGTCTTCAGGGCATACCAGTTTCTTGGCCAAGTGTGTAATACTCCAGAACAGGAACATGATACATGCGGCACTCATCAGTGCATTCATGATGTTCACCATCAAGGCAACCTGACTGGGATCGCTGGCAAATTGACTGAATAAGTTAGCGGTAAGCATGAAGAAAGGTGCACCGGGCGGGTGTCCTACTTCGAGTTTATATCCGGTAGTAATGAATTCAGGACAGTCCCAGAAACTGGCTGTCGGTTCTACAGTCATACAATACGTAATGGCTGCAATAAGAAAAGCGATCCAACCGGTCAGGTTGTTCACTAATTTGTACTGTTTCATGAAATGATAATAGTTTCGTTAAACGTTCAACGGGCGCAAAGATAGTAAAAAAACAAATGATACCCTTAACAGAAACATATATTTCCTTTCGTTAACGAATATATTCACTAATTTTACCGTGTCCCCAGGCATCATAGGTTGCCTTGAAGGTTTCCGTACCGTTGGCATCCACTAATTTCATGATGCTTC